>CASFZH010000019.1 GCA_949299115.1 uncultured Helicobacter sp.
GTTTGTTCTAAAGAGCTTGCTTGTGTGTTAGAGCTTTGTGATAATTCTTTCACTGTGCTTTCTAATTCTTTTGACTTCGATTCGAGTTCTTTGGCAAAATTAAGAGAAACTTGCAACATATTGGCAATAGAATTACCTAATTCATTCACACCATTTTCTAATCCTTGTGGATTTTCTATTCTTAGTGTGAAATCATTAGCTTGAAATGATTCAAGTACTTTTTTTGGTTTTGCAAGATTTGCTCCTACAAGATTAAAAAGGGTTTGGGACATTTCATTCAATGAATCCTTTAGTTGATTTATTTGTGGATTAGGGCTTGTTTTAGCAATAGTTTTACCAAATTTTCCTTCTTTTGCTTCATTTACAATATATACTACTTCATCTACCAATAATGCATCTTGCTCTAAGCCTTTTTGTGTTTTTTGGATATTGTCATTAATAGCTTTTGCCATGACACCCAACTCATCTTGCGTTTTAATAATGATTGGCTTTGGAGCTTCTTTAGTTTCATGATTGAGGTATTTGAAAAAGGAGAGTAAGAAAACTTCAATTTTATTAACAGGACCTATAAGCTTTTTGATAAATAAAAAGAGGATAACCCCTATTATCAATAACAATATAAATGCTATAATAATGCCATTTATAAGGTTTTGATTAACTGCCTCCGTATAATCATTTTGGTTTGCAACAGCGACAATAGCCCATCCAAATGGGAATTGTTTATATAAAGCAAAACGTTTGATGTTGTCTATATCATATTCTAGCTCACCTTCACTTTTAGTCTCAAGGACACGTTGTAAAATCATTTCATGTGGCCTCAAAGTATTTGAGGTATTAATGAGTGCTTCATTTTTATGCGAAAAAATTCTACCCGTGGAATCTGCAATATAAATGTCTAAACTTGGAAGCTCTTTCCTCTCAAAATTTCTAAATCTTTTTTGAAAATCATCAACAAAAACATCAATACCAATGACACCAATGAATTCACCATTTTTAATGAGTGGCATACTAATCGAACTCAAAGTCATGCCGTTATATTTTCCCGCTTCACTTCTATATACTGGAATGACAATAAGTGTTGGTACGCGGGTTTGCATAAATTTACTTTTAGCTTCTTGATACCATGGTCTTTGTCTAGGGTCAAAGGAAACATCATCATAAGTGTGTGATAACGGTGCATATGCATTATCTTTATCAAAATCTTGCATAATCATCTTACCATTTTCAAAGCCTATATATACAGACGGATAATGAACTAAATTGGCTGTGTTTGCTAAAATTTCTCGTTGGGAAATTATATCATCATCATTTATAGTACTCATCGCATTAGCAATAAAATGCAAATGTTGCAAAGCTTCAATATTCATAGTAATATTAATAGTAGTAAAGGAAGCATCAAGTGCACCTTGTTGAATGCTTTTATATAAACTTACTACCTCATTTGCAGTTCTTTTGTAATTAAATATAGTTACAGCAACGATAATGATAATAAATGATGCTAAAATCCCAAAAATCAATTTATTAGCAAGTGATGTAAACTTCATTTAACCTCCTTCTTGTTTTACAAGAATAAAAAAATAAATAAAAAGCAAATAATTATAACAAAAAAAAAAAAAAGAAAGATACTTTTTATAAAATAAGAGCAATAAAAATACTCTATTGTATAAAATGGAATAATGAAACTTTATATTATTTTATAGCTTGTAGACTTTGGAATAATAAATATTTAAGTGCTTGTATATTTGTTTGTTGTACTGACGAAATTGGACATATAAAAAGTGGTTGTTTACTATTTTCATTCTTATTTTTTGTGTGAAGATGGACTGTGATTCCATGTTGTATAAATTGCAAGAGAGATTCCGAAACAAACACTTTTGTATCAAAAAACGTACAATCCTTGTCATCAAAAACAAAGCTACCCAACTGTTCATGTAAAATAATGTCGCTTTTTGTTAAGGCTATCGCATAATGACGATTTGCTAGGGTTGGAGAATATTGCAATAATTCTGTATACAAAATTTGAAATTGCCGTATTAGCACCATTTCAGAAGTACTATAAGAGTGATTAGGAAATATATTAGGTATATCGGTATATAGTGTAATATGGGATTGCATGTTCGATGTGTGTGATGCGGAATCTGTGGAATTTATATTATGTGATAACGATATATTTCTATCATTATGGGAATCAGAGTCTAGTTGAGTATGTAGAATGCTGTCATGTAAAGCCACAGAATCTTGGGGGGCATTGGATTGCAATTCTATAGCACGTGAAACGTCGAGCATAAACAATAAAAGATTGGTTCGTTCAATATGTTGTAAAAACTGCAAGCCAAGCCCCCTCCCCTCACTTGCTCCTTTAATTAATCCGGGAATATCAGCCATTACATAAGAGTGGTATTCATCAATATCTACAACTCCAAGATTTGGTATCAATGTTGTAAATTCATAATTGGCAATCTTTGGACGAGAATTTGTAAGAATTGAAATAAGACTTGACTTTCCAACATTTGGGAATCCAACTAAGGCAATATCAGCAATAAGCTTTAATTCAAGTCGTACCTCAAGTTTTCGTCCTTCTAATCCTTTTTGTGCATAGGTAGGTCTTTGATTAATAGAGCTTTTAAAATGTGCATTACCCAGTCCCCCCTTACCACCATCGAGTATTTTAACTTTCTCTCCATCATTAATTAAATCCAACAATATGGTATTATCAGATGTATCAATAACTTGTGTTCCAGGTGGGACCTTAATATATATATTTTCTCCATTTTTACCATTACAATTGCACCCAGAACCCGGCTTTCCATTTTTAGCAATGTATTTTTTATGTCCTCTAAAATGTGCAAGAGTTGTTGTATTTTTGTCCACAACAAAATATACATCGCCACCCTTTCCACCATTGCCACCATCAGGACCGCCTTGAATGACAAACTTTTCTCTTCTAAAACTGACAGCTCCAGCTCCTCCATGACCAGAGGCAATTGTAATTTCCACACTATCAACAAACATTATATTCCTTGTATTGAAATAGTATAAATATCTTTTAAAGACTGTAAAAATTGATTCTTATTTTTCATTGTTATGTATAATATTTTGAGATTCTGTTGTATTTTCTTGTGTCTGCATCAATGTATCATTGCTAGAATCTGTTTTTTGCGTTGTGTTTTTTGATTCTGGATTTACAAATTTTAAAATAATATAAGCAAATCCGTATAAAACTACCATCGGTAATGCTAAGAGCAATTGAGAAATGACATCAGGAGGTGTTACAATTGCTGCGATAATAAAAATAGCTACTACGGCATAACGAAAATATCGACTTAATGTGGCATCAGTAATTAATCCAATCTTACCCAAAAAAAATGCCATAACTGGTAATTCAAACATAAAGCCAAATGCCAACATAATACGTATGAAAAATGATAAATATTCGTTGCTTGAAATCGTTGCTTCTATAATTTCATTACCAAAAGCAAGAACATATCGAATGAGAATGGGAAAAACTATTTCATAACAGAAAATAAGCCCCGTAGCAAACATAAAACTACCAAAGAAAACAAAAGGCAAAACAAGTTTTTTTTCATGTTTGTAAAGACCGGGTGCAACGAAAAGCCATAATTGCCAAAATACAATTGGAATAGCAAAAATAAATGCACTAAAAAAACTTACTTTTATTGCAACAAAGAGATATTCTGCTGGAGCTACTTGAATGAGTTTGCCTTTTATGCCACTTGCAAATGCTAATTCAATAGGTAATTGGATAAGTTTAAAAATATCTTGATGAAAAGAAAAACAAACTGCAAAACAAATTACAACACTAAGCAAAGAAACAATAAGACGTTTGCGCAAGTCTTGTAAATGTGGTCGTAATTCTTCAAACATATTTTTGCCTTTCTATATTTCTATATGTTTTTATCTAATTCTGTATCAAAGAATCAATAGTATTTATTATTGTAACACTATATTGTAGAGATTCTCTTGTTAGCTAGTATCTATTTTATTCTTACAAATCTAGACGTTGTTTGAAAAGAGATTGCTGAAAATTATCATATTGATTACTTGTGGATGCAGAATGTGATGTAGCATCATGTTGTGATTGTGTGTCATTCCTTTCTTCATGTATCTTGTTCGGTGAATCTGATAAATTGATTTGTGTTTCTATGTAATCATTGTTAGTAATGTTTGTAGTAGAATCATGGGAACTTTGCATATTCTCTGTGATTGTTGTTTGTGATTCTATGTTATTTGTAATGGCTGAATCAAGTTGAACCGGCTTTGGCTGATAATTTTCAAATAAATGTTGAATATCATTCATATCTTGTTTGATGTCGTCTATTAATTTTGCATCTTTTATATCTTTACTAATGTCAATACCTTGTTCCAATTTTGCTTTATACTCATCTGCTTCACGTTTGAGCTCTGCAAGATTAACCTCTCTATCCAAAGTTTCTTTAGCATCATGTACTGCTTTTTTGAATACACGTAAAATCTTCGCTATTTCTATTATAGCATTAGGCAATTTATCTGGACCTAATACGATAATGGCAACTATAATAATTAAAATAATCTCACCAAATCCAAATCCAAGCAATTATTAACCTTTATTATTGTTGTTGTTGCATATCCTCTAATACTCCTTGCACTTCATGCACAGAAGTTTTTGAAGTTGAAAAAAATATTTCAACTCTATTATTTGCACGACGATTCACCTCACTAGTATTAGCCACAAGAGGATGATATTGCCCATACGAAGTATAAGATAAACGAGCAGGATCTACACCCTTGCTAATAAGATATTCCATAACATTAAATGCACGATCTGCTGCAAGCTCATAATTATTTCGATGAGATACTGGTGTAGAATTATCAGTGTATCCCTTAATATTAATGTTGACTTCTGGAGGTAATTTTGCAATTGTTGTAGCAAGCAAATCAAGTTCAGTACGTGTATCATGATTTGCAATATCAGCTGTCCCTGGCTCAAATAAAATATCTGCTGGTAAACGTAGTATTGTGCCTTGCTCAATTTGCTCCAATAACCCCCCGTCTTGAATTAGATTAGATAATTGAGTAATAGTAACGACTGTTGTTGGTGAATTCACATTTGTTGAAGTATTTTTCTTTGTATCAGTTGTTTCTTGTTTCACAGTGCCTGGATCTGGAGGAATAATGAGAATAGGCATTGTTCTTTCGGGCATTGGTGTAGCATCAAAAATTGTAATGAATGCTTGTGTAACTGCTTTAATTTTTGAAGTATTAGTAGCAGATATTGCATATAATGCAATAAAGAGAGCTAATAATAAAGATAAAAAATCTGCATAGGGAACAGCCCATTTTTCTCCAGCAGGGCATTCTTCACATTTACATTTCTTCGCCATCATTTCTCCTTTATAATATTTAAGATAAAGAAATTAGCCACAAAGCTTAATACTAAGATGTATCCCATATTACATTCTATTCAAATTGTGAAATTTTTGGTTCCCCTGGTGGGATAAAGCCGAGTAATTTTGCCTCTAAATTTCTAGGGTTATCCCCATTTGCTATACCAACTACAGCTTCTACAATCATATTCTTCTCTGTTATAATATCGTGCGATTTTGCTTTTATTTTGTGACCAAATGGACCAAAAATCGCATAGGCACTCATAATTCCAGTAACTGTTGCAGTAAAAGCACCAGAAATCCCTGCTGCCATAGCAGCTGGATTATCAAGAAGTGTAAGGGCCAACATCAAACCACACACCGCACCAACCAAACCAAAAGTTGGTGATGTTTCACCCATAAGTAACCAATAATGTGCAGCACCATGATAGTAATGCTCTAATTGCTCAATTTGAATTTCCATATCTTCACGCACATCTTTGGCTTCACGACCATCGATAATCATTGACATTGCCTCACGTGTAAAATCATCTTCTAATTGTGAAACCCTTGCTTCAAGCGTGAGCAATCCATTCTTTCTGGCCTCTGTGCTAAACTCCACCATTTGTCTGATTGTATTATTCAAATTAACTTTCGGATTTACAAAGACCATTTTCAACTCTTTAAATGCTGCTTTGACAGCATGTGCATGAGTAGCAGTCATAGCAGAAAACATTGCAGTTGGAATAACTATTAATACTGAACTAAGGTGAATCAAATGCAGAGGATTTCCACCTTCTAAAATATCTCCGACCGAAATACTTGTGATCGATAAAATCAAACCTAGAATTGACGATAAATCCATACCTATCCTCTCTCTATAAAATTAATTAAAATGTAAGCAAATGACATGCCTTATTTTCTAAAAAACATATTATTTACAATGAGTAATCTCTAATTTTTGTAACACCATGTCTTTTGGAGCAAACTTGACAATCTTCATTTTTTGCTATATGAACTTTCCTAAAATTCATCGTTTTTATATCCATCGTTAAAAGAGTATTTGTTAAAAGACTACCAATATTTAGAATATATTTAATAGCTTCACTTGCCTGTATGCAACCAATGATTCCAGGAACTACACCAAATAGTCCCGCTGTAAATATTGCATTAAGTTCTTTTGCTGGAGGTTCATCAAAAGCACAAGAAAAACAGGCACTCTCATAGGGCAAAATCGTCATGGTTTGACCTCTATATTTTAATACCCCAGCATGACTAAACGGTTTATTTGCGACCACACAAGCATCATTGATGAGAAATTTACTTGCAAAATTATCAGTGGCATCAACAATAAAATCATAATTTTGTATGATTGGAATCGCATTATCAACAGTTAATTTTTCAAAATATGTATCTACAACAATATTAGGGTTGATATTGCACATTTTTAATTGTGCTGAAGAAATTTTAGATTTTCCAATATCCGAAGTAGCATGGATAATCTGCCTTTGTAAATTGCTTATTTCAACAGTATCATAATCTAAAATTCCAATTCTTCCAATTCCAGCTGCACTTAAGTATAGACAAACCGGGGAACCCAAGCCACCTGCACCTATGACCAACACTTTAGCATGTGACAACTTATTCTGTCCTTCTTCGCCCACATCTTCTAACATTAAATGACGCAAATATCTTTCTTTTAATAAAGATTCTGATTCCATAATTTATAGTCCTAAAATATTGTATATTTTTTAATTAATATATTTACACATCGATATATTTTATCCATGATGGAATATTTTTCTGTTCTGTTTGCACATATGTATCCTCTCCATGTCCCGGATGTATAGGAAAATTATTATCAATTTTTAAAAATCTTTCAAGCGAATCTTTCATATCCAATGGATTAGAGTAAGGAAAATCGTAGCGTCCTATACTTCTATAAAAAATAAAATCACCAGTAAAAAAATGGTTATTAATTTCGATAATACTACAACCGGGAGTATGACCGGGGAAATGCCAATAGGTTACCTTAATATTGTGAATATCAAAAGTGGTATTCGTTTTGTAATGTTCTATATATACATTGGCTTTACATGGAGTTAATCCCAAATTAAAACAATCAGATTCCAACATAAAAGAATCTTGTTTCGGACAATATACTTTTGCTTGTGTTGCTTGTTGCAAAATTGCGGTATCCCATATATGGTCAAAATGTCCATGCGTGATTAAAATTGCTTTAAGATTTGATGTGTGCTTGAGAATCCATTTAGCAGAACCGTAGCCAGGATCTATTGCAAACTCAAATGCACCAAATTTTAAAATATATGCGTTTGTTAAATATTCTCCAAAGGGTTGTTTTATAATATCCATCAAAATCTATCGCCTTATTTTTTTATTTATTGTAGCATAAACTTACTTAACTGCATACAAAAAAGTAACTTATAACTATTTGATTTTACTGCGTTTGTTAGCTAATTTTGCAAGATAGGAACACGCATCAGCATTTTGAAGATAGCATGCTTTTGTATAATATTGTAGAGCGTTGGCAATGTCATCATTTATATCTTCTGTTACACCTCTTTCATAGATGATTCCAAGATTTAAGCAGGCTGCAGGATAATCTCCGCTGCATGCTTGATTAAAAAAATGAATAGATTGTGCATAATCTCCAGCACCTTTAGCATAATTATAACGTAAAACACCAAGATTAAAACACGCCACATTATCCCCCATGCTGCAACTACGGCTATAATAATTTTGTGCTTGAGTAAGATTTACATTCTGTCCATTTTTATCATCTAAATTGCCGCTATACATTACGCCAAGATTCTGACAGGACTCTTTATTGCCTGCCTTACAAGCTTTAGCATAGAGATCCATAGTGCGATTTTGCTGTGCTTTTTCTTGCTCTTCGTCTTGTTTTTCTTTTTCTCTTTGTGCTCTATTTGTGTGTTCATAGAAAGCCAAATTATTGCAAGCATCGTAATTTCCTCCATTGCAAGCTTTTGTGTAGAATACCATCATAGCATTATAATATTCATTCTTCTTTCTTTTACGTTCAGAACTAGAAATTTTTTTACTACTAAGCATATCAATCATCTTTCCTTGAACAATACCAGCAGATAGACATGCGATAAAGTTATTTTGTTCGCATAATCTTGCAAATAATGGCAAAGACTCTTCTAAATTGCCACGTTTATAAAGATTGTAAGCACTTTCATAATCCAATTGGAGATTATATTGTTGATTATAATATGCATCTGTATTATAATTATATGGTGTCCAATAGTATTGGTTTGCCCATACCATAATGATAAGTGAATAAAACGTATATACAATGGCAATTTTCACTGATAGCTTCATTATTAAACTCCTTAATTCATTGATTTTCATGCAAAATTATATTAATATTTCAATGATTTTAGGTAAAAAATATCGTGTATGTGGAGGAATTTTGAAGAACTTTATTTGTCTGCCATTACTAATTTTACTTTTGTATGGTTGCTCTCCATATAATGAACAAGTAAAAAAAGAATATGATTCATCACACTATTCAACTCTTTACAAAACTTTGGAGCAAGCAACACAAAAAAAGAACAATGATTTATTATTGTGGCAAATGCAATCTGGATTCTTAACATTTAGCTATTTTGCACCGCATTTTAGTCTTGATGATTTAGAAAAAGCTGAAGTATTATTTAAGGGCTACGAAAGCGAAGGATTATTATCAAATGTTGGGGCTAATATTGGAGCTACATTAAGCAATGATATGGCGATGCCGTATAAAGGATATATCTATGAGGGTTCACTATTAAATTTTTATAAAGCCCTAGCATTTTCAAGTATAGGTGATAGTGCTAATGCAAGAATTGAGTTTAATCGTGCCAATGATAGACAACGTAGAGCTAAGGAATATTATCAAAAAGAAGTTAAAAAAGCCCATGACGATGCAGTAAAGGCTGCTAATGAAAAACAAGCAAACACAGATTATGCCAATAACACAACAGATTCTAGTATAAATACTATCTTGAATGAAAAATACTCTAATCTCAAAAACTTTGCGATTTATAAAGACTTGATTAATCCGGTTATACCCTATATTTCTGGTATATTTTTTATGATTGAAAAAGATTTTACAAAATCAATTGACTTGTTGAAAGAAGCATACGGCATCAGTCAGGCTGATATCATTGCCAATGATATGCAGATTCTAGAAGCAAGAAAGTTTGCAAGGTCTTATCCACATTTTACGTGGATTCTCATTGAAGATGGTGATATTGCAAGAATAGATGGTTTTGCTACAACTATTCCTATTATTTTGCATAACGGTATTAATTCAGTTAATCTTGCTTTACCTTATCTCAATGATGGTAAGGCAAATTTTCAGACATACCAAATTAATGGCATAAATGCCGATAAAATCACACAAGTCTCACAATTATTTGGCAGCGAATTTGAAAAACGACTTCCTGCTATCATTACACGTGCCATTATTAGTGCCATTGTAAAGTTTACTGTCTCGTATTCTTTTAATGAATTTGGAGGAAGTTATGGTGCTATCGCGGGACTTGTTACTACTCTTATCTTCAGTGCTGTTACCGACACTGATACGCGTATGAGTTTGATATTACCTGATACAGTTTGGGCTGCTAAGATTCCAAACACTGAATCAAAAATACAAATTATGGGAGACAATCATTTGATTGCAGAACTTTCTATTACAACAGATTGCGATTCACTGCCAAAGAGACAAAAAAAAAATGTAGAATTTGATTCTCTACTTAAAGCAAAATCTCAAGATTTATCTGCTAGAATCCACTTTCTTAAGCATAGTAATTTTGATAATGTTGTGTGTGCAACGACAGATAATATTGTTTATGTGCGTGTGCGACACAACAAAGCTACTCATTTTATTGTTAAAGGAGATTAAATAGAATATGTATGTGTTATTAAAAATTGTAACGATTGGTTTAATAGGTATAAGCATTATAGGTTGTGGTGGAAAAGTAGCTTATGTTGACACACAAGATTCAGCAGAATATACAAGTACAGGGATTGATTATCATGATATTGAGGCAGCAGTACATAAAAGTGTGCAAAGTTTATTAAATAGCGATTATGTGCTTGAATTAGAGGATAAAAAAGTGCTTGCAATCTCTGATATTATTAATGACACGATGCAACAAGTAGATGTGCAAGGTTTGACGGCAAAAATAACTCGTGCAATGCGACAGAGCGGCAAATTTGAGCTTACTAGTGCAATTAGTGGGAGCGGAGGCATGACTGATAAGATGATACAAAAAACACGTAATTTACGCGATAATGACGAATTTAATCAATATACAACACAAGAAAAAGGGACATTGATTGCCCCAAGTCTCTCATTATCTGGAAAAATTGTGCAAAAAAATACAAGAGTTGGCAAGAAACAAAGAATCGATTATTCATTTCTTCTCATATTAACGGACTTAAAGACTGGTGTTGTAAAATGGGATGAAAACACTCATATTATTAAGGTTGCACCAAATAATAGAGTTTCTTGGTAATTTAAGATTCATGGTCATTCATGTTCGATTCTATACCAAAATTATAGAATCTAGCAAATTATCTTTTTGAATAATTGTCGTAGTTTTTTTATTATTGTTTTATGTGGATAAGCTATGCGATTGAGTCGTCTTTGGAGTGTGCTTATTTGTGAATCTATAACATGTAACTTATGATGCAACCTATTAGCAAGTGCATCGGCATAATCCTGTAGCTCTTTATTTTTTAATTTTAATCTTATATATTGCAATTCATCTTTAAATATTGGTGTTTGTTCTGCCATTTGCCACCATAAATCCCTTTGTGGTGATTCTCCAATAATGGTATAATCGTATTTAAGACATTGAGTAAAATTTTGCCATGGTTTTGTAATCCATGTTAAATGATAGATTTTTGCATCTTTTAATGCAGCTTCAAAATCTTGAGTGCTAAATCGAGAATTTTCTATCGGAAATACTCCAAGTGTCCATGTTATCATAATATTCCACTTAAGAGGCAATTTGAGTGTATTATCACCAATGACACAATTTAAAAAATCTTGATCTCTCATTTGGGAATCATAAGTATCACATAATGATACAAGTTGTTTTTCTATATTTTGTTGTCTCCATTCTATAAGATTAATAAGCATGAAACCAGAATTAAAATATGAACTATCACTAAACACAATATCGTTATCAGCATGATTTTTTGCTGTTAGTCTTATAAAGTCTGTGCCAATTATCCCAGGATCAAATACAACTCCTGCGATATTGTTCTTTAAATCAATTGCAAAAAGTTCTCGCACATCTCCCACAACAAGCATATCAACATCAAGATAAAGGCATCTTTTTAAATTATCTGGTAAGAATTGTGCCATACATAGACGGTAATAAGCAGCATAGGGTTTTTCATCATGAGTGAAAATTTTATTCCATTGCTTTAGGTTACGAAAATGGGTAGAATCTGCCGTGTGTATAATAATTTCACAAGGATAGATTATGCTAAGTTCTCTTGCAAGATTATTGAGTTTATTTGCGGTTTCTTGTTGTAATGAATCAGTGAGAATATGAAAAACATATCCTTCTTGTAATTCTTCTACAGATAGGGATTCTATATGAATACGGGGGGGGGGGGGTAACATCACTATTTTGCAACATTTTTTTAGAATCATTGGCATTATTTGCAATAAAATCTGTAAATTTTCTTGTTGTATCTGTATTGTGAATAATGCTTGTTATTAATACTGCATTATATTTGACATAATTTTCATCTGCATTAAAAACGATGTGAAACATAATTTTCCTTACTTTTAGAATTACGGTAATTTGGTTAATATTTTAGCAAAAAATTAACCCTATAATCAATACAAAATTTATTTTCTAAAATTAGGGCGATTTGGGTATAATTATGTCTTTTTATTACAATCCGCTAGGAGTTTTAATGTATGGTGTAATATCAAAATTATGGCATAAGGATAGATATGCCATTCTTACAAATAAATTTTTTTATATTATTTTTCTCAACTCTTTATTATATTGGGGAGGAAATTTATATTTAGATTATACTAATCGTGGCTTCATGGATTTTGTGGCAACTTTGCAATGGCGACAATTTGGTGATTTAGTGAAAATATTATATCGATGTTTTATACTCTACTTTATACTGTGCTTCTCATTATCACTTTGTGTTAATGAGAAGATATATCGCTATATCGAATCGCTACTTGTATTGTTAAGCTTTAGTATCGGTTGTATCAATATTTTTTTATTAATCAATTTTTTTACTCTTATTAATCCAATTTTCATTGGTGTGTTTTTAAGCACAAATATACGTGAAGCCACAGAATTTATCCAAATGTATATGCCTATTAAGACTCTTTCTATATTAGGATTTTTTATCATTTTAAGTGTGTGTTTGACGTATAAACAATGGTTTGCTTGGCAGTTACGAACTTCAGTGAATTTTGTGATTTATGTACTATGTTTAGTATTTCTAGTCTTTGCTTTTTTATCAAATAAACCGCAATATTTTGAGACAAGATTTATTCAAAATAATTCAATGCTGTATTTTGCTACTACCCTTTATAATTCCCTTCATGAACGACATGAGGAAATTACTCAATACGCCAATTTATCCAAAAACATGCAAGATTTTTTAGAATCTATATTATTAGATTCTAAAAATACTAACGGGGGGGGGGGGGCAAACCTATCTAGTTACCAATTCTCTTAATATTCCAAATATAGTCATAATAATTGGAGAATCTACACAAAGAAATTATATGAATCTATATGGCTATCCACTTCCTACTACTCCATATCTTAATTCATTACAACAACATGGCAATCTTTTTGTATTTAATGACATTGTCGCTCCAAACTCTCATACTGATATTGTTATCTCCAAACTTTTAACATTCAGTAATTATGAAAATGAAAGTATCCCGTGGTTTAAACAGATGAATCTTATTGATACTATGAAATTAGCAGGTTTTCATACTTGGTGGTTTAGTAATCAAGAAGCTATTTCAATTTTTGGTAATGCACCTCAAGTTATTAGCACTCGGTCAGATAATCTTTATAATGTTGCAACGATGAATAATAACAGTAGTACGAATCTTGATAAAGTGTTACTTACAATGTTTGATTCCATAATGCCAAATCACGAAAAACCATCATTTTTTGTATTTCATTTAATGGGAACACATGGTGAATATACTGAACGATATCCTCATTCCTTTGATATTTTTGATGCCGATTCTCTAAGAGATTATCATGTTGATACGATGAATGGAGAACCCTTAGACGGTGGACAATTATATGCAAAGTTTACTTATGCCAATGCTGTTTTGTATAATGATTACATTGTACATGAAATTATCACAAGATTCCAAAATAGTGAAAGTATTGTCTTTTATTTAAGTGATCATGGTGATGAAGTCTATGATTTTAGAAATTTTGTTGGACATTCTGTCAATATAGTATCAAGAAATATGCTTGAAGTTCCTTTTATGATTTATGTGAGCGATTCTTTTAAACAAAAATATCCCAAAGTTATACAAAGGATACAAAATGCACAAAATATTCCCTTTATGACAGATGATTTTATCCATGCGTTTTTAGACATTGTGGGGGTGCAATCTCCTGATTTTATCCCCACAAGAAGTCTTTTTAATGAACATTATAATACCAATAGAGCTAGAATAATTGCGGGTAAAGATTATGATAAAGATTTAAAACATGCCTCTTTTACTAATATCGCCCCTCATAAAATTTGGCTACATAGAACTGATGAGTTAGAAAAATTCAAAGCTTATGAAAATATATACCAGAATTTTGAAGTTGATGTGCATTTTCTACAAAGTGATGAGAAGGCATATTTTGATGTTGGACATGATGGTAGAGAGTATTCCATTGGGCTGGATTTAAAAGAAATGTTTGCCCTTGCCCAAACAAGAAGTGTGTATCCACATAAAGATTCTACAAATACAAAATTTTGGATTGATTTTAAAAATCTTACGGAAAAAAATGCAAAAGAAAGTTTAGAAGTCCTTTTACAGATTTGTGAGGAAACCAATATGCCAATACAAAATCTTATTATAGAAAGCCCAAATTATGAATCTTTGGGTATTTATAAAAAAGCAGGATTCTATACGAGCTATTATGTCCCCTATTATACTGAAAAAGAATTGCAACACAATAGTAGAAAAATACAACAAGATATACAACATATTATTGATAGCGGAAATATTAATGCCATTAGTTTTGCAGCATATCTGTATCCTTTTTTAAAAGAATTGCAATTCAATATTATAGAGGAAGTAGGAGGAGAAAAGAGAGAAAAACCTATTGATTTATTAACATGGAATGAAAGTACAAATTGGGTAACAAATATGGCAACTGAAATGTATCAAGATTCTCAAGTACAAGTTATCTTAGCCGGTGAAACGGGTAAATGGCGATAGTCTATGGAGGTGCAAAAATAGGATCTATTGCATTGTTTTTGTCATGTTTACAATTAGAACCAATTATAAGAGTAAAAAAGTAGAATTGTATTTTATAAAAGTTATGTGGTTACTGCTATCATTTTTTAGTTTGATTAATTGTATCATAGATTTTTTGAGATAATTCATTAAAAAGCAACTCAATTTGCGTACTTAATGCTGGGTCTGTATTTTGCATTATTTCTTGTAATTTTTGCTGTTTGATGGCTTCAATTATGGCACCACTTTGTGAATCTTTATCATTGTATGGTGCTGGTTTATCATTAATTTTTGGTATATTCATTATTTTCATTTCATTTTGTTTGAGATGTTTCATATCTTTTTGAAATACACTTGCTTGTTTTGCATTGACATGGCTATAAAAATCATGTAATTGCGAAAACATTTCATACACACTACATGGTATATGTAAATCATCACCAATCATACAAACGGGTAAATGAGGATATTCTTGTTTTACATGTAGGGTATCTGTTATGATAAAATCAGCTTCATTAATGGCACTTAAATGTTCTTTTAAATAAAATCCTAAAGATAGGGAAAGAAACACATTATTACATGCTAGATGAATTTTTACATTATCCTTTGTCAAGCCTTGTGTCTTTAAATTTTGCATATATTCACCTCATTATTTATAAATTACGCGACTAAGATATAATCCGTTTGGTGGGGCTAATTCCCTTATACATATTGCATCATGTATGGATATTGTGTTGCTAATTTGTCTTTGTAAATCAAGCAATGAGATTTTGGCTAGACTATATTCAAAACAAGCTTTCAACATAATTCGTATTTGCGAACGCAAAAAGCCATTTGCACTAATGTGGGCTACATGACATTCTATATTATGGATTTTCACTGGGAAAATATTAGCTTTATAGATATGTCTCACAAAATTTGTTGTATTAGAATCATTCTTCTTGAATAAAGAAAAATCATGTTGCCCTTGAAATTGTCTGATGGCTTGCTGCATTAAATCAAGCCTACCATGCCTTACTTTTGCAATGTAAGCATTATAAAAAGGCATCATATCATTTTGTGTAAAAATATATTTATAAGAACGCATAATAGCATCGAATCGAGCATGAAACGCATCATCGGCTATGAAGATTTTACGAATAAACACAAAAGGATAAAGTCTATCATTAAGGAGTTTTTTCATTTTTTCTAAAGACATTTGAAAATGTGCATGAAAATTAATAACTTGATGTGTAGCATGCACACCTCTATCTGTACGACCACTTCCAATAATTCTTGTGTAAATACCAATTTTTTCTAATGTTTTTTCAAAAAAACCAGCTACACTCATTGGGAGATTTCGCATAGAATCTTGCATACAGGAATCATGTTTTTGTCGCTCAAAACCACAAAATTTAGAGCCATCGTATGCAATTATGCAGACCACATTCATTAATAAAACCTCTTTACATATTTGTGATATAAATACCAACCTGCAAAATACCATAAAAATGGCAACAAAAGACTTGTAGCAGGAAATTTCATCGACCAAACATACATTAGCAATAAGTATAATCCACCGCTACTTAAAACATAAAAATAAGAATAATTTTTTTGAAATCTAGGGTTTTTAATGCCAAAAAAGAGTATGAAAAATATACTGACAAGTGGAAATAATGAAGTGCAAAATGATTGAGAAAAACGTTTGAGCTGCTTCCCATCTCCCTGAAAGGCTTTTATCCAATATTGATACAAGTTTTCTGTGTCAAAGGTAGCCTCTCTTAAAACATTACGAACAACCATTTCTTTAAATTGTATTTTTTGTAAAAAATCATTATCACTAAAATATGCTACACCATTGTATAACTTGAGGGCTAACACACCTTCTTTATTCTCTATGATTCCTGTTTTTGCAAGAATAAAATTTTCTTTTGATTGTTTAATACCATCAGTGTAAAGCACCAATCCTTCATAGACATTCTCTTTTTTTGAATCAACATACACGAGCCAATCACCCATTTTTTGTCCAAAATCTCCGGGTTTTAGATTCACATCAACTTCACTTGTTTTATAGGCAATAAAATTTTTATAAGCATTCTTTGAAGAAGGAGTTACAATGAAAGAGAACATAGCCAAAACAAAACTGACTAATATACATAATGGCAACAGCAGTTTTATAATATCTTTGGGGCTTATGCCTAGTGAAAAAAAAACGAGCATTTCAGAATCATAGGACAATTTGCTTAACCCTAAAATGCAGGCACTATAAAATGTAAGAGCTATAACAAAAAAAGTATTTGCCGGAATACCATAATAATATAATTTTGCCAGATCTCCAATACTCAATTTAACTCCATTTGTAAGCATCGCAATATTAAGAATAAGAATAATAGATGATATGAAAAATAATACAAAGAAGAATGGAAAAAATATCTCATTTATAGATTTTAAAATATATTGCTTAAGCAGCATGCCATATACCCACTATTATAAAACCAAGTGTTAAAAGAGGAATAAAGGGGATTTGTATTGTATCAGCATCCATAGATAAAGATGTTACATTATGCTGTATGGAGTCCTTGTGTGTTATGGTGTGTTGCAATGTAGAGCGATGTTTTGCAAAGATCTTCTTTTTTTGTTTGGAAAGCCAGATATACAAACAGATTCCCAATAATGATGCACAAATAAGAATTTGAAAAATTATTTCATATTGCTCTACGAAAAAAGATTCTATACAAATGGCAATACTAGCAATCACCCAAATATCGCCCTGCCCTAAGACTTCATGCCTACAAAATAAATGGATAAAAAAATAACTGACATATAATATGCCAAGTATCATAAACGGATACCCATCATAGAATCCATATGTAAAAAAATATATACCATTGCTTATGATAAAAAGTACAAAAAGTAAAATATTTGGTACACATAAAAATAGCCAATCTAAAATACTTAAAATATACAAAATAATACAGAAAAAAAACGTAAAAATAAAAGCGTATTGTGAGTTAAATTCAATACGATTTTCTTTAAATTGTATGGCAAGAGATGTTGCCACATATTGAGAATCTATAGTATCAAGGAACATAGATGAGAAAATTATAAAACCGCATATACAAAGAAAATGGAACACTAAAAATTGCCATTTAAAGAGATAATGTGGTGTAATGTAGGGAGTGGACTTATTGTGCGTGATTTCTTTTGTCATTTTGTATACAAAAAAGCGTATAAGACTATACCAAATCATATATGCTACCAATGCGATTAAGCAGTATACCATAGGACTAAGATTCATCTATTTTCCTTGTATTAACAATACATGTAATTGTATCGTATTTTCTGTGAAATACTATTCATAACATCAAAACAGAGATATATTGAAGTCATCATAAACCTTGTAAAAGTATTTCATAGAGTCTAGCACAATCATAATCTTGCATATTTATAAGACTTTTTGTGGTAAAAAACTGAAAAATCTGTTTTTTATTAACACAAATAGGTGCAACCACGCAGCTTGGACAAGCGAGTAAAAATCCTCGTGTTATCGCAACCTCATCGTGCAATAGAGCATCACAAATAAAACATTTGTCTTCTTGATAGAGTCGCCCCTCAAACTCTAAAAGATGTGCTTGCATACAGCATACTAAACGTTTTGCGTTTTGTTTAGCCAGTAATTTCACATGAGTATCCAGCAATTCAAAATAAAAAGAATCAACATCTTTTGTATCATACAAATGTTTATCTAAAAGGTTACAAAATTGCTGCCATACATATACCTTATCTAATTGTGTTTCATAATCTCTTGATAAATGCATGATATTACGAAGTTTTGGAGTATAGACACCGTGATATTCAATTTCAAAATCAATTTTTCTCCCAGTGTACAGTATAGTATGTCTTGCTCCATAGAATCTATACAACGTGTAATAATGGTTCGGAGATAGAATCTTTACTATAACATCTTCTTTAATGCTTTTAGTAATTTTGAGAATATATCCTTGCATAGAAATTTACTATCTCTATTAGTTATTTTTTTGTGCAATAATAAGTGAAGAAACATTAGCACTATAACTTTTGGAAATAACAGTTGTCATATTGTGTAAAAGGAGTTCCTCCTCTAAAGATTCTCTTGTTATAAAACCATCAATAGATTGAGGCAGATATTTATATGCTTTAAAATTGCGTGATATAATACCTCCTATAAGTGGCAAAACAGTTTTGGTATAAACCTGCATAAAAAAAGACATAATATTTGTATGACTTTGTGCAGTAAATTCAAGAATGACTAAGATACCTTGTGGACGTAAAACCCGACTAAATTCTTTCAAAGCTTCTTTACGTTTTACAACATTACGAAGTCCATAAGCAATAGAAACAATATCTTGACTGCATGATTCTAATGGCAGATTATCAGCCGATGCAATGTAGAATTTACCATTTGGAATTTTTTCTTTAGCAACATGGAGCATACCATTTGATGGGTCTATACCCACAATATCATCTATTTGGATATTTGCTATTTTACTTTCATGTTGCCAATGCAATATCATATCGCCAGTTCCACATGCTATATCCGCGATTTTAAGATTCTGTTGATTTAAAATTTGAAATGATTGTTTGCATGCCTCTTTACGCCAACTCACATCAATACCCATACTCATAACGCGATTTGTAGTATCATATGTTGGAGCAATATGGTTAAACATATTAATAATTTCTGATTGTTTTTCATCTGGACTCATCTGATTTCTCTAAGTGGCTGTGGAGTTATTTTATAATTTTAGCATGTTTTTATGAGATAAACGTTTACATATTTTTGGAATCAAGGCAATTCCAATCTTCAAGATTCTGTGCCACAAGCTCCAAAGGATGTTGAAAAACAGCATTAACTTTATTGCGTGAAAGAGAATCGTCAATTTGCATACGACATGCACTACATTCTGCACTCACAATCTCTGCCTTGCTCTCCGCAATATTATGTGCTTTTCTGTCGCCTATTGTTTTTGCAAGGTGGTATTTTTCACTTTGCATTGTTACACCACCAAAACCACAACAAATATCACTATTTTTCATTTCTTTTAATCTGAAATTTTGCAATAATATACGTGGCTCTTTGGCAATATTAAGTACTTTTTTCGCATGACACGGGTCATGATAGGTTACTGTCAAAGCTTGTTTATCACATTGTTGCAAAATTGCATTAAGATTTGTATAATCATGGAGCCATTGACTAGCCATAAAAGTTTTTTGCTGCAAGATCTTTAGTTTCTCAAAATATTCTGTATTATTTATTGCAAATACTTCACTTTCGATTTCTAAAGCATGATTCCAATCATGAATAAGCATAGCAGCACAAGTTGCCTCTGGGATAAGTAGAGCATCTAAATCTGGCAACAACGGTATAAGATAATCAAGATTTTTTTTAATTAGTTTTGTTGTGTTTTTAATATCACCACTAAAAAATGCTGGTGCACCACAACATTCTTGTTTATGAGGAATCAGCACATCAATGCCTAGTTTATTGAGTATTTTTAACAAACTTATGCCTACATTTTTATAGTTATAATTACTCAAACAACCAATATAAATGCCGACTTTTTTAGCCTTATACGCTTTATTATTGTTGCAGTGAGATTCTTGTGCATCTTGTTCTTCTTTTTTATATTGTGATTCAATTAATCCTTGATATGTTTGCAAAAAGCTTTTAGCATGAAACGGTGTGATAACTCTATCTTGTATTTTCGGTAACGTAAAACGCATTTTTTTAAAACCATTTTGTGTTTTAAATAAACATGGATTAAAATAATAACCTAGTGAAAAAACAAGATTCAATACGCTTCTTTTCCCTAGCAAAAAAAATAGAAACCTCTTATACAAAGGGATTCCATACTGCTGTGCTATATCTACCCTAGCTCTTTCTATAACAAAATCAATCGGCAAACTCATTGGACATTGTGTTACACAAGTGGTACATAAAAAACATGATTCAATAGAATCTTTCAGCTCCATATCCATAGGTAGCTTACCTTCTGCATAGGCACTCACCAAATCAAGATATCCTCTAGGTGAGGTAATTTCATCACGATTTATTGAATAAATAGTACATGTAGGCACACATTTAGCACATTTTACACAGCTCATAGCACTCTTTTGTAAAATACTATTTTTAGTATCTTGTGAAATCTTGTGATGTATAGAATCTGACATAGAATCCTCCGTATATTTTTATCTCTATATTGTTTTACTAAATTGTTGCGTTTTATTTTTAACAAGATATGCATCAAATACCATAGCAATATTGCGTATAAGCATTGCACCAGTTGGTGTTACTTCAATGCTTTTTGGGGTTAGTTGTAGTAATTCTAAATCTTGCATAGATTTGAGATTATCTAGCTCATTACTAAAATATACCTGAAAATCGATATTATATATTTTTTCAATATCTGTAAAATTGACTTTTGCATTATTCATTAGATTCATAATAACATCTTTACGTATTCTGTCATCAAGATTTAAGAAATATCCCAATGCAGTTGGCAATATATTATTATCAAGTGCTTTTTCATATTGTCCCATATCTTTAAAATTTTGAACATAATAATCCACTCCTTCACCAATAGCACTCAAACCTATGCCAATAGTTTGCGAAAAACCTTTGGTGGTATATCCTTGAAAATTTCTACGCAATTTGCCATTTTTTTGTGCCTTACACAATTCATCATTTGGCTTTGCAAAATGATCCATACCTATCATTTCATAGCCATTGTTTGTTAGAAATGTAATGGTATTTTTTAGAATCTTTAATTTTTCACTTGGTTGTGGTAGTGTGGATTCGTCTATTTTTCGCATAGTTTTTTTTATCCATGGTACATGAGCATAATTGAAAATTGCCAATCTATCCGGAGAAAGAGATAATGCTAATTCAAGAGTTTGCTGAAAGCCTTTAATATGCTGATATGGTAACCCATAAATTAAATCAAAATTAATAGATTGTATACCATATTTTCTTGCTAACTCTACACCTTCTGCTACAAGCCTTAATGGTTGTATTCTGTTAATATATTTTTGTACATAAGAATCAAAATCTTGCAAACCAAAGCTTATACGATTAAAACCATTTTTTTGTAAAATCAGCATTTGTTCTTCATTAAAATGACGTGGATCAATTTCACAACTTATTTCGCAATGTGAAGAGAAATTTGGAAACGTTGCTGTAATCATAGTAAAAATTGTATCTAATTGCTCTGCATCAAAGAAGGTAGGAGTCCCACCACCAAAATGAAATTGCACAACCTCACGTTGTGTATTCATAGAATCTGCAAGCAAACGTAATTCTTTTTGTAAGTATTGAATATAACGGTCCTTTTTGTCTTCTTTGCTCGTATAAATAACATTGCAACCACAAAAATAGCATGCACTTTTGCAAAATGGTAAATGCACATAGAGCGAAAGGGGGACATTACTATATGTTGTATCCGTTCTTTGCAAAGATTCTCGAAATTTATAATGATCGAAGAGATTGTGAAATTCATTAGCAGTAGGATAACTTGTATAGCGTGGACCGGGCTTAGAATATTTTGCTAATTTTTCAAAGTCAATTTGCATATAATTCCTTTAATATTATAAATATTGATTTCCACAAATCAGTTTGCTTAATAATACAGATATTATGAGATTATAGCAAAAAATAGTAGTATACAGTTATTATGATAGAATATGTTTCTATGGAAGAATAGAATTTTATTCAGGAATATTTAGGGATATTGATATAGATCATATAACATGAAAATCATGTATCTTAATTTCACCTACATGCCAATACACAAGACCATGTTTTTATAGTTTAATTTAAATCCTTGCCATACATCAATTTACGTTTAAAAAATGAGAGCAAGAGTAAGCATAGAGTCAGTACTAAGGCAACATATATTTTTTCACTTATTGCTCCGCTTTCTCCTTGTGCATACGAGTGCATACCAGTAGCAAGATAATAATTTACTCCAAAATATGTCATTATGATACTATAAAACGCTATTACAGAAAGAGCATTAAATATATAAGGAAAGTAAAGGGGCTTTAATAACCGTATATGCAACACAAAGGCATAAACTCCAACGGAAACAAGAGACCATGTTTCTTTAGAATCCCAACTCCAATATCGCCCCCAAGATTCATTAGCCCATACACCTCCAAGGAATGTCCCAACGATTAACATCAATATCCCAATAATCATACTCATCTCATTAATTGTGGTTAAGGCAATAAGAGAAGTATCTATCTGTGGACGATTTTTGTGACGGAAGATAAAAAGAATAAGATTGATTATTCCAAGCATTAAAGATAAACCTAAAAACCCATAACTCGCAACAATAATCGCAACATGAATATTGAGCCAATAAGATTGTAAAACAGGTTGTAGATTTCCAATTTGTGGATCCATAAATCCCCAATGTGCAACGGTTAAAACCATACCAGCAAGAAAGCTTGCCCCACATAATGCAAAATATGATTTTCGTAAAATAATAATCCCAGATAATGCACTAGCCCATGCTATATAAAGCATAGATTCATAGGCATTGCTCCATGGAGCATGTCCACCAATATACCATCGCAAAAGCAACCCAAAAGTATGTCCTAAGAATATTATAAGCATAAGAACGTAAAGACTTCTACCAAGCCATTTAGGGATTTTTTTATTACTAAGAATTGCAATAAGAGCAATAAAAAATAAGAGGATTCCTAAAATTAAATAAAAATACTGCGAAATGGGAAAAATATCCATCTTATTTAATAGAAGCTCCGATTGCACATGTGTGGAATCTAAAAATAAGCTACCACCTGTTTGTGCTTGATAATTGTGTAAAATTTGTAATGATTGATTAAAGTCCTCCCACTGATTCAAAGCAATTCCCATGCGAGATTCTATTATGAAATCATAGTAGAAAAAACTTAAAAACGGATCTTGTATGTCGATTGGATTACCCAAAGTTTGCCATGTTTCACTTTTAGGTGAAGGGAAAATTCTCATATAGCTCCATACAGAAAATGGAAGCAAAAAGTCCATTTTTTCATGAAGTTTTAGAATTTGCTTATCAAATTCATTGCGTTCAGAATCTCGTTTTTTCAAAGCCGTAACGACAAAATGATAAAGCTTGTAAGCATGTTGAAATTTTTCAAGTAATTGAGGAGTTTGAAATATAGCAAAACTATATACATCTTCTAAGGTTTCATGGTGAAACAAATCCTCAAATGAGATATAACTACCCTGTTTGATTCCAAGTAGCCTTAAAATTTCTTTATTCTTTACTGCAATAAAACGTAATTTTGCCATATCTTGTGGTATTGCCATAAGTCCAAGAAGAAATTGATTGTGTTGCAGTCCCCTAAATTCTTTAGATTCTGTGATTTTTCGCATAATTTCATCACTGTATGTATCCAATGTCTTAATTCTTCCATCCATTCCTTGTATTTGCAATGTTGCAAAATAACGAACTGTTTTTGCAGGAATATTTTTTAATCCTTTTAGACGTTTTTCTATGGATTCAGAACTTGTATCAGCAAATATTGATTCTAATTTTTCTTCCTTTTTTTCAAGATTCTTAAAATGTTCAATAAATTGTTTTGCTTTTTCAGAAGTTAGTTGCTTTTGCAATTCATCTCTATCTTTTTGATTTTTAGATAGTTGCCTATCATTCTGTGGAGATTGTAAGTTGGTGTTTTTATCGTTGTGTGGTGTATTAGAATCTTGCACAATTAATGTTTGCTTCGCGGCATCAATAGAATCTTGTATATTTGAAATTTGGTCAATATCATTATCACGAATTGCCTCTTTTAGCACAGATTCTGATATGCTAACATTAGATTCTGCATTAGAATCTACACTATTTGGATTATTTTTAGCATAGCTAGGATAACTTAAGCCAAAGAAACATAGAGAAATAAGAATCATAATTACTTTCTGCTGTTTCACAAAATCACTTAATTTCCTAAATCGAGAATCCGTATCAAACAATAACCACAACGCACCAAGTATCATCAATGTATAGCCTATATAAGTCGGAATCTTACCCGGGTCATTATTAACAGAAAGGATAGTTCCGGCATATATTGGCTTCCCATTTTCATCGTGTTTTGTTTGTCCATTCTCATCTTGTTCTACATTATATTGACTTTGAAAGAATCTATAACCACGATAATCTAAAACATTATTCATAAAAATTTTGTATTTATGATTCCCATATTTTTCATCTAGGACTTCTACATACGATGCAAAACTTGATTCCATCTTAGAGCCCGGATATGTAAGAACCTCAAATTTATCAAGTTTTATAGAAAATGGTAAAAGTATAGACTTTGGTCCCCATGAAAGTGTGATATAACGATTGCCAAAACGTTCAGTTTCGATTTCTCCTTTATTTGAGACTAGCATTGTTTTGGTGATTCCGTCATACTCTACTTCAAATTTTGCAACATAATGATTCTCTTTTTGTTTTATTTGCAATTCTTCTTGTTCAATATCTCTTTTATTATTCGAAGCCTCATTAAAAAGGCTGGCAAGAGAGTAATTTATAACTGAAACAGAATGAATACGTAATTTTTTTTTAAAAGCCTCATTCGTATCAAGGTTAAAAGATGAGTAACGAACATAAGGACTAAGAGCAATATCATATCCCTTTTTAAAACTTTCTAAAGGCAAAATATCACGTATAGTCCCCTTATCACCAACATCATTACTCACGAATACATTAAGAAAACTATCAGTTGAAGTAATAAAAGAGCTTGTTTCACCATTTTTTAATACCATATTGCCTTCAAAACCATAATATCGTGTTATAGCAGCACCAATGATTATCATAACCAAAGCTAAATGAAATATTTGTACACTGATTTTGAAGCTAATTTTTGCACTTTTATACATACATCCTAAAATATTGAGCAAGAGCCATACATTAAGGACTTCAAACCACCAAGAATGATAAATAACATCATTAGCAACTAATGTCCCATAGTCTTTTTCTATAAAAGTCGCCCATCCAATAGCTAAACCATAAATCACAATAAGAAAAAGGCTTAATGGAATAGAAGCAAACAAATTCTTCATAGTTGTTTGTATAAAAGAACGTGTTTTTGTCATACAATCTCCTCTTTAGCTATAAAGATTTTTGCATATATTTTTCGGAAAATATTTTCATACGTTTTGCGGAATCTGTTTCATTGCCATATTCCTTATTTTTAACAAAATCCAACATTGCAGTGAATATAGACATATTAAATCCCGTCATTTTTAAAATTTGACTACCATTTGGCTCTACCCAAAGGACTAAAGGGGTATTAGAAAGATTATAAAATCGCGATAGAGAATCAGTTGTCATAGTCTTATTGAGATAGGTAATGTTGTGGTTTTTGCTATAGCTTGTATTAATGTAATATGATTGGAAATTATCAGCAATAAGATTGTTTAATTCATTATCATTCTTTATTGTATCTTTTAATTCTTCACAATATTTGCATGTATTGCTACCAAAAACAAGCATAATCGGTTTGGAATCTGATTGTATAACAGAATTATTTGAAAATACATTCTCCAATCCCCTATAACTTTCAATATCAATATTCTGTATCATAGTATCGAGCTCTTCTGTATTACTATTTCCTTCACTAACTACAATATTGCCATCTTTACAACCAGATAATATCCCAGCATAAATGCTGGTTAAAAATAATCCATAATGTAAAATATTGAATTTCATATAATCTCCTCAATTAAACTTAAATTAAATGCCACAAATTTCAAAGTAGGTGTAAAAATTGTAGTATCATAAGAATAAATATTATTTGATTTCAATTCTTTAATTTATGGGTTTTCTTGATATTGTTTTTCATATTCTAAAAATCCACGTACTCTTTCTTTAGGTGTCTCAAAGTTTTTCCATATATCATTATTAATAAATTCAAGCAAGTGAATCATTCTTTTTTCACCCGGGAAACCAGAAATACGCATAATTTCTTTTGATTCTGTGGAAATAAAAATGATTAAAGGTAATGCTTGTATATTGTATAATCGTGCAATATCCATAGAACTTACATATGATAAATTAAGATGAGGAACGCTATGTCTCTTTTTATCACTTAGATTAATATAATATGGTGAAAAATTTAAAAGAATATAGCCTTGAATGACCGTGTTACCCATGAGGCTTGCTGATAAAATATCACAATAATAACAATCATCTTTGCCAAAAACAAGCATAACGGGTTTATCTGTGATTTTGATTTCAGAACTGTTTAAAAATACAGAATCTAAATGAATTTCAGAATCACTATTTGTTACTTCTTGTTGTATTGCATTTGGTGTTTGCCCAAACAAATAACAAGTAAACAATGCCAAATAAAGCAGTGTAGTAAAAAATAAAAGCAAATAATTACGCGTTTTGAATAACATCTTGTGATTATAATAGCATCGTAAATGAGTAATTTTCGCATATCTTACAATCAAAGTGCAAATAAAAACCATAATATCTATATCCTTAAATAATATGATTGGGAGAGATTATCTTTAAGTTTTACAAACAAGCGAGTAATAGTATTCCCAAAAAGTCAATATTGTAATTTTACTCTTTAATATTAAATTAAATCCTTTTGATTTTCATTTTTATTACTTTACCTATCTTATGGAGATTCCCAATACAACAAACACTGATAAGATTCTGTATAATATTTAAAAACAAAATTTGTAGTTATATCAAAAAGTTGGGTATTTATTGTTCAAAAAGCGGCTTATCTCCAATGATTGGTTTAAACTCCTGCGTAATTAAATTATAATTGAGAATCTGCCCACTCATAATATTATAATACCAACCATAAATTTGCAATTCACCTTGATTAAATCTTTCTTCAACAAATGGATAACTTAATAAATTATGGAGTTGTTGTTGGATATTTTGTAATTCTGTAAGCCATATTTTTTTGTGTTCATTTTCTGGTTTCATAGCCTCTACTTTTGAAATAGTAGGATTTAAAAGCTCAAGCCATTTTTTTACATAAGGCATTGTGTTTAACATTTCTTTATCATAAACCACTGTGCATGCCCCACAATTACTATGCCCACATATAATAATATTTTTTACTTTTAATTTGCAAATGGAATATTCAATCGATGAAGTTACTGCAAGATAACCATCTGTGATTTCATTATTATCTTTGCGAAATGGAGGTATCATATTGCCAATATTACGGACAACATAGAGTTCCCCTGATTTTGACTGTGTCAAACGATTGGGATCTATTCTAGAATCTACGCAAGTAATAAAAAGCGTATGAGGTGCATTTTCTTGTAAACTTTTATAAAAGCTTTTCTCATTATTATAGTCTTCTTCATAAAATTTAATAGCACCTTGAAATAATTTATTCATTATTTTCCTTAATTATTTTATAAATTGTATTATATCAAAATGTTATTATATAATATCAATCATAACAGCAATCAAGAGATTGCTACATAAAATTAAAGGTTACAGTAATGATAAATGCAATTATTCAGTATATTCTTAATATTATTGAGCAATTTGGATATTTTGGAATTTTTGTATTCATGGCAATAGAATCAAGTGTATTGCCACTGCCGAGTGAAGTTGTTATGATACCTGCTGGGTATCTTGTATGGCAAGGTAAAATGAATGCATGGTTGGCTATTCTTGCGGGAACTTTTGGTAGTTTAGCTGGAGCATTGTGTAATTATTATATTGCAGTAAAAATTGGTCGTGTATTTGTTACGCGATATGGAAAATATTTCTTTATGAAAGAAAAGAGTCTTATTGCAACAGAGAAATTTTTTAATAAGCATGGCGAGGTAAGCACCTTTATTGGCAGACTTATCCCCGTTGTGAGGCACTATATCTCACTGCCTGCTGGATTAGCAAAAATGAATTTATGGAAATTTTGTATTTTTACATTACTTGGAGCAGGTATTTGGGTAAGTATCTTAACAGTATTTGGTTGGTGGCTTGGCACTGCTTTTGCAGATATTAATATTAGTGAGATTGCAAATTCTTTTGGTAAAGGCGAAATGGATTCCACACAACAAATTATTAAACATAAAATGCACAGTATTATCGCTTGTATATTGGCTATTGTTGTTGTATTATTAGGTATTTATGTTGCATGGCAACGGCATAAAAACAAAAAATCTTTATAAAGATTTTGCAAGATTTTTTTGACTTTCTGCAATCATTATGGTTTATTGCAGAATGGATTTTGAAATTTTGGGTATCATGTTGGCACCTCCCAATCTAAACTATTGAACAATAACCAAAAAGCTTTACTAGAAAGAAGCTTTGTGAGAGATTTGAAACATTCTCTATATTGACACACCCAAATCCTCTTCCTTATACCATTAGATAACAAAAATCCTATAACCTCATTGCTAAGTATTGCAAAGAAATTAAGACAATTAATATCGCAAAGAAATAACATTGTAATAAAATCAGTATTATAAAAGAAGTATTTGTAAAATGCAATAAGAAAATTATGCAACACCAAAAGTAAGCAAGGAGAACCTTGCAAGCAATTCTCTTTTTTCAAAGTGGATTATCCATGATATAAGGATCTATCATATTCACAAAAGATGCAGATTTATTCGCAATCTCTTGAGTTTTCTATAAAACCAATCATTGATTATCTCATAGCCACGACACAATGAAAGACATTTCGATTTCTCATAATAGTATGACAGATAGCTTTCACATATCTCAATCGAATCTCACAACTCTATCATCTTTGTTTGCAAAACTTGCAAGTCTATTGGCAGGAATGCTAAAAGATAAGATTCTAAAACGATTGCCGCATTACTCTAACACAATAGCGTGCAAAAGCACATAGGGCAGATATTCACCCTCATAAATATGCCAATCCTGCATATCACGCAAATCTAGCACACTTGTAAGGACATTGAGATTGCCTTGTATGCCCAGCTCCTCTTTAGCGATTTTTTGACTAACGCTCACAAACTGCTTGTGGATATACTCTGGCGTAGTCTCACTATCGCTAGAATCTGGCATTTGATTTTTATCGCAACACGCTGGATTTATAAACAATGCCACGCGAAAGACATTTTTCCTAGCAAGTTGCCCTATGTCTGATTGTTTGATATTCTCGATTTGCCCTAGGGCGCCTGTGATATATTTTCTACAATAGGAGTCAAAATCCCGTTTCGCTCTTTTACTAATGCTAAACCATACTTTTTTAACCTCAAGCCAAGCTTCAAAGCTTTGCGTTTTATCCATACACCAAAAGTCGATAGAGCGATTTTTTTCTGCATTTTCCTTGTTTTCTCGTGAATTTTTACCCTTAATCTTGAGCGAATACTCGCTACACACATAGGGCGTGAGGTCGTGCAGGGCGGAGCCTATGGCAGCATAGGAGCTATTCTCGCTATGAGCGAGCGGAAACTCACCAATCTCTAACATATCCACATTTTTAGCAAAAACCCTAGCACTAAAATCCTTAAAAAACTGCCTGAATTGCTGCCCAGCTTGCTTCTCAAAGCTATTTACTTTGTAATCAGAATCTATCAAGTGCGTGAGGCTCCCTAGATTCTCATCTAGCCCACAGATATACTCAAACTGCTCCTTAGTGCTAGCAAAGAATGTCCCTTGTTGCACCAAATTATCGCTATTATTAAAGCACGCATATTTTTCAGGATTTAGTCCCAAAATCTTTTGACTACACATTTTTAACCTTCTAAGCGGCACATAGAGTTCTTGCTCCCAAATAAGATTCACATTTGGACTCTCTGAGCTATGTGCACCTACTCGCAATATATCCCATATCCCTTTTTCTTCGCAACCCGAAACATAGCAGAGCACCCTATCGCCCTCTTGCATAGCCTTAAAGACTTCTTTATGATTACGCGTACCTAAATCCCACGCACACTCGTTATCCTCGTAATATGGATATTGACTCTCCTCGCATTTTACAATCCAATACTGCATGTTTGCTCCTTTATTATTAGTATGACCTTACAAATGCCCCGTTTTGCACTCTGTATTCTTTAGCTCTGCCATTGGCATATTCAACAATTATGCTATCGCCATTTAAGCGCACATCTATGGCATTAGATTCCCCGATATTACGCTTGAAACTTCCGCCTGTTGTGTATTGTTTAGCTCTACCTCGCTCCACTATTACGACATACTCATCATCACAATCTGCCGAGACTACATCGTTGCCTATGCTACGTTTATAGCTCCTGTTGTCATACAACTTGGCTTTTCCATTTTGAATTCTAACAAGAAATGACATTATACCTCCCCTTTTATAAAATTATGAAATACTAAATAGAGTGTAACGTTTTTTTTTTTTTCTTGTCAAGAAATCGAATAATGAAGCAATACATTTCTTGAGTGTATGTAATCTTTTTACACAAAACAGTGCTAATCTGCTATGATTATGGCATCGATTCTGTATTACAAAGGTTATTTATGAAACACATAATGTTATTAAGCGGGGCTGGTCTCTCTGCACCAAGTGGACTAAAGACATTTAGAGACAACGATGGGCTTTGGGAAGAATACGATGTTATGGAGGTTTGTTCTGCTTCTGGCTTTAGGAGAAATCCCAAAAAAGTGCTAGATTTTTACGATATGCGTCGCACACAGCTTGGCAATGTAGAACCAAATCACGCCCATAAAGTCATAGCCAATCTCAAAAAGCAGTATGGCGAGCAGCTTTTTGTCATTACGCAAAATGTTGATGATTTGCTAGAACGTGCTGGGTGTTATGATGTCGTGCATTTGCATGGATTCTTACCTGAACTGCGATGTATGAACTGCAAACATATATTTAATATCGGCTATGAAACCATAGCTGATAAAATATGCCCACAATGTCAAAGTAAAAAATTACGACATAATATCGTGATGTTTGAGGAACAAGCACCTGAATATACAACATTGCACAACCTTTTACAGCAAACCGACATGTTTATTAGCATTGGTACAAGTGGACAAGTATTACCCGTGTGGCAATATGCAAGTATGTGTGAAAAAAGCATTTTGAATCTTATGGAGAGAGAAGAGCATTTAGAGCCATATTTTAGTAAAGTGTATGTAGAAAATATCATCACTGCGATTGATAAAATAAGCGAGGACATAAGAGATTTTATGCAATAATCATATGTTAACATATCCAATAAAATACACTAGCACAATTCTTGGTTATTGAGAATCATACATACTTGATTCTATGAAATGCTAAGTATCTTTGGATTTTGTAATGTTTATAATACTATCTCTATGGAATCTTTAAAATCAATCTTTCTTGTTACATCAAAACCAATCACAAACTTATAATTCTAAAGAATCTTGCATATTCTAAATATTTTAGACAAAGATAATATCCATGATAATATCTATTATTTTATAGCTACCATATAAACTACAAAAATTGTGTAAAAATCTTAAAGAATACATTGCAATCTCTCAAATTTTGAGCATTATAACAACCTCACCGTATAAATAGCAATAAATACATGAGAATCTCTATTAATAAAATACAAAATAGTATTAGGCATGAAAGTAGATTTTTATGACTTCTTGTAGTGAAGCATTATGCTGTAAGATTATTAACGCAATTTTAAATGGGAATACAAAAATGATTCACAGTATTGAATGTATCATTGAGATTGCATACTTGACTTAAAAAAAATCAAAATTTAGCTATCCCAATATTTATATTTGATACACTAATTTATTTGATACTTGATAATGCTTTATCGTAATTTGGCTCTTCTGTGATTTCCTCACAAATCTCTTGGTATACTATTTTGCCTTCTGGATTCACCACAATCACTGCACGTGTAAGTAGCCCTTTTAACGGTGTATCTTCCAACAATAATCCATACACTTTGCCAAAAAGCCTATCTCTGAAATCACTCACAACCTGCATACTATCTATGCCCTCTGCTCCACAAAATCTTCCCAATGCAAAAGGTAAATCTACAGATACTGAAAACACTACAGTATTAGACAGACTTGCCGCCTTTTTGTTAAAAGCATGCGTTTGTTTTTGACAAACGCCTGTATCAATACTTGGCATAACACTAATTATTTGATACTTACCACTTGCTCCGCCAATAACAATTTCACTCAAATCTTTTCCAAGCAATGTTACACTAGGAGCATAATCTCCAACCTTTAAAGTTTTACCATAAAGTTTTGCTTGTGTTCCTTTAAATTTTGCCATAATTTTTCCTTATAATATAATATGATAAAAGTCGTATCGTATCATGATAAAATGAATAAATTTATAACTCATTTTATTATTATGATTAAAATCTCTTGAAAAATTACAAAAAACATATTTTAGAAATATAAAATACAAAAATATGCTACAACGTACTATTTCTCATCGAAAGATTGCTATTGAGTTTTTAGAACCTTTTAGTTTTAGTTGCCTTAATACTTAATTATTAAGAAATTGCGGAAAGAAAAATTAGCTTTTAGTATAGTACTATTAGCATGGTTGATTATGATTCTTCTCTATATTGGTCATAAATCAAGCCCTATCTTAACTACAATAAACCCATAAAAGACCAGATAATGAATGAATTAAACAGAGTAAAAAATATACTTTATATATGTTTGATAAGATTTTTATTGTTTTTGTTACTTGCCGGTATTGCCAATTCTGTTTTAATTATGTTAGGTAATAGCCCATGTATACTTTGTTTGGCACAGAGATAAACAAGAATATTTATTGCTGTTCTTATTCTCTTTATTGTGTGTTACGGATTAAAGCCCTTGTATATATCTGCATTACTTATTGTAACGGCATGCACAATGTATCAGTCCTTTAGACATTTTGGTCACATGCCCATAGAGATTCAGACCAAGGTTTTAGCCTTATGATTTTTGGATTGCATATATATTTTTGGGCTATCACAATTTTCTTTGGAATCTTATTTTATTATCTCAAAAATTTAGTTTTTTAATAAGAAAGAGAGGAAAGAAATATAGGGAATTCAACACATTGAGTTTAAGTGCATTTTATATCTGTGATATTGTGATAGCTAAAATGTTTTTCAAACTTTTGTAGCAACAGAAGTGCGACCATTTTTATGGTAAAACAACCAAGTGAAATTTAACTTTAATCCAAAATATACTACATAGAATACAGAGTTGGCAGCCTCAATAGAATAATTTCTCATTTTTGGGTAAGAGATGTAAAAAATCCAGATTTTGCCTTTGCATTAAATGAAAAGCATTGGGAATCCATTTTAGCAACGATGTACCATTAACAATTAGTAAAACATTGCACATCAAAAATGAAAGACAAATAGATATTCCATTCACCTCTTAACACACTAGATTCTATGATACGGAGAATTTGTTGCTAGCTCAAAATGGCATGTATTTATGGATACGAATTGTACAATAAAAGAATAATTTGGATTAAACCTCTATTTTCAGCCACTATGGACCCAATTATTGGAATCATTCCTTATAAAAGTGATAAATACTTGCTTATAAGAACAAATAAAAATAGATTTACTAAAAATCCTCAAGCCAACGAAACATACAATGTACAGATTTTATAAAAAGCTATGATAAATTTGAGGGGAGAGGACAAGATTTAGGTGGAGGTAGAATTGATACATTAAGAGCAAAATTTCATCATGTTGCAAGTATGACAAGTGATGGCAAAATCTCTATTTGGCTAGTGTACCAGAATAATTTAGACAAAAAAGTTTTATTCTTTCAAAGATTTCTCTTAATGATAGGATTTTATCTGCTGAATTTACTTCAAAAGTAGACACTAAGATAATAAGAAATTTGGAAAAATTATCCTCTATGACTTATCATGATGATTATATCTATACTTGAAGTAAAAAGCACACAGATATTTCGCAATAATAAGATTCTTTGTGCTTGTGATAGCATTATGGATTATAAGACTAAGCTTAAACCAAGAACATCAACTTTATCACAATAATCACAACAAATATAAGAATATTGCAGTTGATTTCTTGTAATAACCCAAGTTTCAGCTACAATTATAATTGAAATATTGTTTATACAAAAAAGGAATAGCCTATGCAACAAGTCTCTGTAAATAGCAATAATGCAGACTTACACCATGAAACAATACAATATAATGAAAATGATTCCATACAAAAAACCAATAATATTCCTATCATAAGCAAAAAAATTCTTAATATTGTAGGTAGAACAAATGCTCAATACAAGCTCATTGGCGAAGGTGACAAGATATTATTGGGATTAAGTGGAGGAAAAGATTCTATATTGCTTACCACAATATTAGCTCATATACAAAAACATGCCCCTTTTAAATTCGACTTTTTGGCAATGACGGTAGATTATGGTAGAGGCGGTGAATATGAATATATACAAAAATATTGTGATAAACTTGGTGTTAAATATGAAAGAAACCGCACAGAAATTTTTAAGATTCTCGAATCACATAAACGAGAAGGGACTATATATTGTTCTTTTTGTTCTCGTATGAGAAGAGGCGAATTGTATAGTATCGCTTTACAAAGAGGATTCAACAAGATTGCCTTAGCACATCATTTAGATGATGCGGCAGAAAGCTTTATGATGAATCTCACATACAATGGTGCACTACGTTCGATGCCACCTTATTATCGTGCGCAAAATGGACTAGGTGTAATACGTCCCCTTATTTTTGTAAGAGAAAGACAAATCATAGACTTCATTGCTAAAAACAACATTTATATAGCCCCTGATTGCAATTGTCCCATTAATTGGTTACCAGAAGATAAACGCCCTACAGCACGTGCAGAGAATAAACAATTATTAAAAGAATTAGAATCAAAAAATCCAAATCTTTTCAAATCACTCAAAAATGCCTTTAGCCATATCCATGTAAATAGTTTTTGTGATACAAGATTCCTAGATACATAAAGTTGTATCATAAATATTGCACCCATAAGTAATTCGTAATTTTACAAGACCAAAAAATCAATTACTATTAAAAGATGTAATATAATTGATTACTGCATTGACAAATAAATTCATATTTTCCATTATCCATATTTTCTATTATCTATGTATAGATACCACTGCTACAATATGGCTAGATTTATGATATAAAAAACTTAATTTCTATTTTCATATTTTTTAAGAATCTCATAAGCTTTCTCACATTATAATCTAATCATTTAAAATTATAAGGAGCTTTTATGTTAAAAACAATGCAATATGGTGGATGGCAATACAACGAAAATCCTAGTGAAATTACAAGAGGTATTTAATAAGGCTGTTAAATCTTTGGGAGTTGGTCAGACAAGGGAGCTTATGCTATGGCTCGGCACACAGCTAGTCAATGGACACAATTATGCTTTTGTTGTACGTACAGAAAGTGCAACGTTAAAACCTACAGTGTCGTATGAACTTTTAATTTGTAATATTTCTTTTGATAAACAAATATATAGTATTTATTCTCTTGAAAAAATTATTACTTCTTCGTCTTCTCCCGTAGTGGCATTATCGGTAGTTCTGTGGCAGAGGCTAAAATACAAACTTCAGATTGCATAGTAGCAGATGAGATGAAAAAACTTTTTAACAAGGCTTTTGAAAAAATGGTTGGTGTTGTCTATACCCTAGAGCTTTATATTGCCCATCAAGTCGTACATGGTAACAATTATTATTTTATCGCAAAAGCACAAATTATGAATCAAGAAATGACCACAGATTACAAAGTCATCATTATTAATGCAAGTGAAGCGGGTGTTGTAGCTAAAAATTTCTTTCATTTATTATAATGTTTTGAAATTAAAGCAAGAGTCTTTAGTGTAGTGGGGAAATCAATTTATTTATATCATATACTCAAATGCTACAGCTGTATTTGCTACTGAATGTCATAGTCTCATTATTTGGTAAATTATGGGATTTTTAAGACAGTCATTATCAATAATAAATAATAATACCAATTCGCTATTTAAATATTTCTCTAATATTTTACACATCTTTATGAATGCCTAAATATTCTCTAACGAATATGTCTTACATTACGTGATATCATATTAACATCTCCTATTTATCAAATATACTTGTATCAATATTATTCTTTAAAGAAAATTACAAAATGCTACTATATTTTTGCACACATTCATGAGTATAGAGGATAAATAGCGATAATTGTGTTATCAATATTTTATGGGCAATATAAATACTCTATATAATTTCTTGATACAAAAAACCATTTTGCATTATGACAAAATTGTAATAATTTTGTCATGCTGATTGCACAGTAAATAACATACAACATTTAATGAGAATTTTTATGTAACCCCATATTCTTAATCTTCCAAAAACAACGAATTTACATAATTTATTTGTATAAAAATTCGTATCAAAAACAGCGTGATAGTATATAAGAGACAAAACATCAAATATTTTGTTGGCTTGATAGAACAATGCTATATAGTTATTTCTCTCATTTTGTGATTTTGTGTTGTTACATTCATCAAATATAGTGATATTTTGGAGAATATATTGTGGAGATTCTCTATTAAAGAATTGATAAATTTTTATTCTTTGATACAAATTTGTGATTTGATTACATCTTGTAGCATAACAAATCACTATATTGAAATTATAGGGTTTGGTTATATTGTAAAACAAAGTTTCATATTTATATTCCCAATCCTACGCTATATTCTATGCCACGCCACGCACAATGCAGTGTTTTGTCTTTTGTGTCAAACCACACAAATACGCCTTCTAGCATATATATCCATTCCATATCTGCAAGTTTTTTATCAAGTAAAGCACACAAAAAGAGCATAATAAAACTATCATGTGTAACAAAAATATCAAGCACACCCTGTATATCTTGTCCCTCTCTTATATGTGAATAATTTGAGAAACAAGATTCTATATCACAAGTTGTATGATGTGGTAATGGTTGAGCTATCCATAAATCTATGCGTGGAAGTTGGGTAAAAATAGTATCTTTTGGATTATGCCACATTGTCTTAAGCAAGAGTTCTAATGTGGTTTGCAAGGGATACACACCACCAAGAATCTC
>CASFZH010000020.1 GCA_949299115.1 uncultured Helicobacter sp.
ACAAATACAAGAAAATACTTTTAAAGATTATGAGAAACATATACAAGACTATAAGTTTCATCTTTATATGTTACAAAGACAAAGAGAGAGAAGAGCTGGGCAATATAAGGGGAGGTAGCTGTGGGACTATTAAAAGGATAAAATGCGGGTAATGTGAAAGATAAGTATTGTATTTCCAATACTATGAATGTGATTTTGTGCGAACATTGCAATATAGAATTGTAATCACTAAAAAAGCACATTAACTATAAAATGCTAATAGTAAGAGTGAATAGATAAATTTGTGAGTATGGGTTAATGCTTTTATTGATTCTTATAAGAATATTTGTTATTATTAAGAATATATTATGGAGTGATATATGGATATTGATTTTCAAAAAATATTGGAAATACTTATAAATAAATTGGATACTTGTACCATTGCAATTCTTTTTATAACTACTGTATTTCTTATTGCTCTTATTTACACAGTAAAACTAAAATTTAAATCTCATCATGAGATATTCAAAGAAATTGCTAGAAAAACAAGAAAGGATAAAAGATGAGTATTGTAATTATGATAACATCATGTGTATTTTTATTCTGTTTTTGTTACAAACATGCCATTGATGAATATAATAAAGAAGTTGTATTTTTTTATCGTATCGCCCAATCTCACTATATAAAAGATGAAATTAAAGCAATTGCTGTATTCTGGCATAAAAGATGTTTTTCATTTTTTCTATGGATACAAATTTTTTTTAATATTTTTATGTTACCTTTGTCTAAAAAAACAAACCAATCGCAACAAGATTATTCACAAAAAATAAGTAAAAGAGAATTAAAGATAATTCTCTTTTTAATTCTAAAATCTTTAAAAGTAAATATTACTTTTTTATTCCCTCTCTATATTGTTGTATTCATATTTGGTCTTCTATGGTTGTTTATGTGGGGTTATCTTTTTACATTAAAAGATTATGTGTTAAATATGGTGTATAGATTCTATTATTTAAAACAATATCAAAGATATGATATGCAGAACTGAATAGGGACTCGCGAGGTTGGAGTAGAAATGAAACAAATTAAATTTAGATTTTGGGATAATGAATTAGAGCAATATGTTGATAAGATTCTCCAATAACTATTTATAATTTTATATATGTTTCCTACAATGACAACAACAATTATATTATACATAACTCTCTCTCTATCTACCCCTGTCTTTATTTCTTAGCATATTCCTTTCATATTCATCTACAAGCTTTGTAGCCCTTTGTATAAGCATAGAATCTTTTTTATCTAAAGCAATGTTAGAATCTTGATTTAGTAGATTCTCTGTATCATTTTGTGATGCGGTATTTGTGCTTTGTGCTTGTGTGTTTTTATTTTGTAAAACTTTAGAATCTGTATTACTACTCTCTATAAGATTCTCTATATTCTCTAAAGCCTTAATGATTTTATTATAGGATTGCTCTTTTTGTCTAGGGGAGAGGGTGGAAGTAAAGATTTGTGTGTGTTCTTTTAGAATTGTGAGTTGTGAATGGAGGTATTCAGTGTGTTCTTTGTGTGATTTATTGTTTTTAGAATCTAATTCTTGATTCTCTTTAGAATCTTGTGTGTAAGTAAGATTCTCTTGAATCGCTTTGCCAATGTCGTCTTGTATATCTGTATAGGTATGTAGGGCTTGTTGTTTAAATATTTCTGTTTCTCTTAAGATTTCACTAAATTCTCTTCGCTCTGTTTGGCTAAGTCTATTTTGTGTTGAATAGATTTCTTGAATGTCTTGATTCGATTCCTTAAGGCTAACACTTCTTGTGTTAATGCTTCTTGTTCCCTCGCCCATTGCTCTGCCTCTTCCCTTTCTTTGATTGAGTATTGCAAGAGTGCTTCCATGATATGAGGTGGAGTCATTTCCTCTATCATGGCTAAGGCTTTGGGATTGTCCTCGTGTTCCTCTATCATGTCTATTATATTCTTCAATTCCTGCTCTGATGGTATCGGTAAATGTGAATAGGGGTGCGGCTGTGTTTGATTGCTCATGCTGTTCTCCTTTCAATTCTTTTGATTCTTGTAGTTCTTTTAAAGAATCTTGCAATAAATCTTGAAAACTCTTATCTTTGTCCATAATTCATTATACCACAATAATGTTTTTTGTATATTTAAAACCTTTTTAAATATATTATTTACTCCTTTAAAGTAGTTATACATAAGGCAATATTTGTGGTTGTGTGTGCTGTATAGTGTGTTGTGTATTAGGTTTTTGTATAGTTTTTATACTATGTAGCACTATCTCTCTTACATATAAAGATATATTATCGCTTGGAATCTTCTCTTTAATACTTTGCATTTCCTCATTGGTAAGATAGATAACAATTTTATGTTTTCTCTTTTCTCTATCCTCTTTCTTTGGTCTGCCACTTTTATTCGCTTTATTTTGCTTGATGAAGTCAGCTTGATTAGTATACTCTAGCTTTGTGTCAATATGTGTTGTTAAGTCTTTAAAACTCATTATGTATCCTTTATAAATTTTCTATACCATTAGAATATTTTATATACTTAAATTATATGTTTATTATAGGTTGAAAATTCTTTAAAATAGATTTTAAACCTATTTTTTATATATGTAAAATATATTTATTATCGATAAATAATATATAAAATATATCTGCAATACTATACATTATTTTATATTCTTACTTCACTTTGGCGTTTTGCTCTTGGCTCTTGCCTTGCCTGTAATGCTTATCTTTGCAAAATGTAAAAATCTCACAACACACTTTTTTAAACTCTATTAGAGCATTATCTGTGTCTTTAGCATATTCGTGGATTCCTAGTCCTAATTTGACCGCATTTTGATAGGCGATGCGTTCATAAAGAATAGAATCTAATAAATACATAGAATCTAATAAAACCTCTTGTTGTTTATTATGTATAAAATCCTGTAAATCCGCAATATTTTTCTGCAATTTTGGATTTGTAAAAGCCTTAGAAATGCAAAACAATGCCTTAGTGTTTGGATTAAATACTTGGGATTGCCTGTGTAATTCTATCATTTTATTTAATACCGCTATATCGTATTGACTAGGGATTATAGGGATAATGCTTATATCGGCTATGCTCATAGCTCCTCGCATTTCTACACTATCTCTTCCACCTGTATCAATAATCACACAATCATAATATTGTTGTAATTTCTTAATCTCTGTAATCATACTAGCTCCAAGCAATGCAATAGAAGTAAAGGTTGATTCTTTACCCTCTTGCATTCTTGATTCTATAAAAGAACGCACACTGCCTTGTGGGTCAGAATCTATAAGTAAAATATTGTCCCCCAATGTAGCATAATAACTTGCTAGATTAACAGCTAGAGTAGTTTTACCGCTTCCGCCTTTTTCATTTGTAATAGCTATAATCATGGTATTTCCTTTCATTGTTTGTTGTTATTTTGTATATGTTTTTTATATTTATTAAACGATAAATAATCTATTTACAATGTTTTTTAATATATTTAGAATACTTTTTTATATATAAAAAATCTCTTTAAAATAGATTTATAATTATAGAATTATCACTACACGTTCTAGCACACTCTATTTCTAGTTATGTAGATGTTTCGCTATGCTCAACATGACGCAAAAAGAGAACATGATAGAAACTTGTATTATAAAATCACTCCATGATGTATATTCTGGATTCTTATAAATATACTTTGCTATAAAGTTTTTTATATCTTTCATGTTTTCTTTAATAGCAATAACATAATGCTGTGCTAGATAGTTATCGCATTTAACTACGCAACAATAACCCTTAATGATTTGCATTTTATTCATTGTGTATTCCTTTCTTTCTTGTCTTTGCTTCACTTTAGCGGATTTTGCAAACCTGTAAGCTTGTAGTTTTCTTGTAACCGCTGTGCCTCTCTGCCTTGTTGCTGTTGCAAACTCTCTTCTAAAAGTTTTGTGATTTTTGGTATAAGGTTGTCGCTTAATAATTTACCTGTTATACCGTCTTGTGTGGCATAGATTTGAAAAATCTTTTTATCTGCAATCTTAATAAAGATTCTATGTAATACCACATTATTAGCACATTGTAAAAATGGCATATTTTCAACATACCAAATGATTTGCCCATTGTTTTGCTCATTAAAGGGCATAATGTTTGGAAATATCTCTAAAAACTCATCTTGTGTAATTTCTTGTATTGTGTTTAACATGTTGTACTCCTATTCATAATGCTTTGACAGTATCAATAAATTCGCCTGTGTGATGACAAAATACTTTTTCATATTGTATGTTATTGGATTCTTGCAAAAGCTCTAAAGAAGCAAACTTTATATTGCAATATCCCATTAATTTTGTTGCTATATCTTTAGCTTTATGATATTGTGATGTTGCAAGTTGTATCCTATCTATGAGATAATCATTAATGTAATGTGGCTTATACTCATCTCCTAAACTAATGCTTCCTACATATAAATTGATAAAAAATGTATTTCTATTATGATTTTGATTTGTAAAATAATCTTTGTTTTTCTCTATAAATTCTTTTATTCTTTCTCTAGTCTTTTGTTTTGTCATAAACAACATATATTGACTAAACATAATATTTACGATATTTTCATCAACTAAACCATGTAGTAAATAATGAGATAATATATGTATTCTCATATTGTCTTTGTCATGGTGTCTTTGTTCTACAAAATGTTTTTTGTGTTCTCTATCAACAATATTTAAATTATCATCTATGACATAAACTCCGTTATCTTCTGTATTATAATGTCCACTTCCGATTATTTCGCCATCAAATACTTTGTTAGAAATATCAAATAGCCCATCTATATCTTTACCTAGTTCCTTAGCAACCTCCAACATTGGTTTTATGCTATCCATACCACCATTCCAATGTTGATAAATTGACTTTGTCCTTGTAGTATTCGTTATAACACATCTATTTCCCATATTAGCCCCTTATCCTCAATAGGTCATTATCCTTAATTTCATATTCACATAATAATGTTGCTATTTCATTAAGCATTATTAAGGCTTCTTGTATCCTGTCGTTGTCTATCTCTTTTTGTTTTTCATGTTCATATTCATAGTCTTGCGGTTTGAAATTTAAATTGATAAATCTTTCAGTTAGTCCAAAATAAAGCTTTATAAATATATCTTTCTCATATATATCTAAACTTTCAATAGTTCTAGTTCTAGAGTCTTCTAATATAGTTTTGCATGCTCCTATCCTATAAATACTTACAAGAAATCTTAATATTTCATCTTTTATATTGTTGTCTAAACAAAAGTCTAGACAATTAAAAGTTTTAAAATCCCATATATTAAATGTGCTTCTAGCTCAATATGTTTTACTATGTCATGAAGTATTGTTTGTTTCATAGAGTTATAATCTGTTTTTTTATAATATTCTAAGAAATTCATATTAACCTCCTATCTTACTAATATCTTACTAATATCATGTTGTCATTCATAGATTCAATAAAATTAATCTTAAAGTTAGTATCAAAATCCTCATAACTTACATCTCTTTCGCCGCTTTTATAAAGATTTTCTAATCTTTCCCACTCATCACTTATAGAATCTTTTTCTAGGACTCTACACCAATTTATCACATCATTATCTACAATATTAAGCACATTAAATTCAACACTTTCAAAAACACCATCATCAATACTTTTTTTATACATATCTAAAAATAAGCTCTTTTTTTTCTCGCTATTTTCTTCATTTTTAAACCAACAATCTAGCCTATTGTTTAACATGTCTAATAATATATACTTGTTTATTTTAATCTTAACTAAGTTATCGTTTTTCATGGTATATCCTTAATAATAAATTAAAGAATCTAAGTAATTTTTAGAAAGCTTGAGGGGTTCTTAATGTGCAAGCCATACAAGCATTAACAGACTAGAAAAAACATAATTCTAGTGTCCACATATAGTCATAAACAAAAAATCTAAAAATTAGTAAAAAGACTTGACAAAAGAGGCTAAATGAAGTAACATAACAATCTAGCATTTTGCTAAGTTATGGTTATATATATATATATATATTCGCAATTTTTTTATAAGATATATATAACCGATTTTTTACTATAAATCTTATTTTTTAACTTCTTAAATATCCATAATTAAATCAGACTTCAGAAATTAAAAGTTATAAAATATATAACATTAAATTCTTACTATAATTATAGTAAAATTCTTGTTTAAAGTCAATAGAAAATCCCTATTTTACGATGTTTTTAACACTTTTTTATACATTTTTTATTCTATTTTATTATGAATAAAAGTTATAAAAAATAGAACATACATGCCCGATTTTTGTGCGTATCTTTTTTGCAAGTTTGCGTTACTAAAAATAGCAAATTGTAAGCTTAAAAAACGCTTAATTGTATAGCAAATGTAACAAAGTGAAATTTGTGTATGCAATTAAGCAGTTGTTTTAAGCGTATTTGCTAGTATTCTGGTAAAAAACGCAAAAGATAGCAAGGCTAATTGGAGGCTCATAATTTCTTAGCTTTGCAGAAATTATGAGCCTCCAATTAGCCGAAGCGGTCGCAAAAAGAGGGCATGAGTATGTCTTTTTAAGCGTATTTTTGTAAATAAAGAATGTTAATGTAATAGCTAAAGTAGTAATGATACCAAGTAGGAATTTATTCATGTGAAGTTTTAAAAAGTTTCTGTATAATAAAAAGCCCCTTAGCAATAAGGGGAATAACTCTATATAAAGGACTTACTATGAGAAAGCATAGTAAAAAACGTCCTTTTAGATTATATCTAAAATTTAATCTTTTAAGATTAAAATTCAAGATAATTTTTAAAAAGTGACGTTTTGGGGCTTTATGCCCCTCCTTTTGAATAGAGTTAAAGTCTTGCATAAAATCTAATTTAATTATTTACTTTGTTTTTATTCTCTAAACAATTTATATTTAAAGCTTTGGCGGTAACTTTGTCTTTATCTTTTTATTTCAGCTTCAAATCTTTTAGAATACATGGATTCTTGCATATATTACATGCAGAATAATAAGAATTTAAATCCTTGTTTTTATTTGTATTCTCTATTCTATCTTTATATAGAATTTCCTTTGCTTCTAATGTAAAGAAAAATTCATTAACACTACATTCTTTGTGTGTTTTTTCATTATCTAAAGAATATATAACCTTGTTTCTTTTAATATTTACATAAGCTATAATTGGTTGTGTGTGATTTTTGATATAAAATCTTTTCTTTTCCATAATATTTCCTTTTTCTATTGTGATATTTTTAAAACTTAAAAATGAGTGAATCATTATTGTTCTTATTGATTGGTGTATCACTTAAGCTTTCTAATACACTTAAATCTATGATTTCTAATGTTTTTCTTTGATTTTGGTCTTGTATTGGCATTTTGATTTCTTTCTCTTGCATGTTGTTATTGGTAGCATTGGTATTTCTATAATTGCTATGTGGTTTATATTTATTATAATTTTGAGAATTACAATAATATTTCTTGGAATCTCTTTGTGTAGTATTTGCATTGTCCACATTATCTTTACTAAATGTGAGATAAGTAGTATCAAAAACAGCATTATAAGTATTTCTTATACCTGTTTGCTTATTCTTGTGTATATGAATAATTTTTTTTGTATTATCAAAATCAAATTTCACATTGTTTTTGCTTTTTGAATCATTTTGTTGTTCTATACGCAAGATAATAGAGCTATAATACCCTCCTTTTTTAGAGCCAAAAGGATTTATAGAATCTAATTTACTTGTTTGTGTGATAAGAAATATTACAATTTCAAGTCTATTAGTAAGATTTGCTAATACTTCAAATTTTTTACTCTCTGCTTCTTCTCCTTTTAAATTTTCCTCTACCTGTATCCACATCTGTGAATCTATAAGAAAAAATCTCATGCCTTTATCATAAAGTGTTTCAATTTTATTAGCTAGATTAGATAATTCATTATCATAATTTGTGGTATCAATGAGTAGTATATTTTGCATAATGTTTTGTGAGCAATTTTCTGTCATTTTTTCTTGTTGTATAAGAGATTGATGTTTCTTTTGTAGTCTATAAATATATTTATGATTAGGAAATTCAAAGTTAAAAAAGCAAGTTTTATGATTTTTGCTAAGATTTTCTAATATTTGCAATCCAAGACTTGTTTTACCACATCTGCATCGCCATTTATTAATACAAGCTGATATGGTTCAATGCCTCCTTGCAGGGCTTCATCTAAAAAATCTACATCTAATTCATATTGTGTAGTGTTTCTTTGATTATCTTTATAATACTTTATCCATTCCTTAATGTTTTTATCAAGATTTAGTGTGTTGTCTTTACTTTGTTGTAAGAATTGGGAAATATCATAGATTCCATTGTCTTGATGAATATTAATGAGTTGATTATTATTTGTTGCATGATGCAACCGTATAGCTATTTATTTTTGTAAGCTTAAAAGATAGAGTTTTTGAAGTTTTTCGTAATATATCTATGTTCACATTTGTTTGCAAGTCATTGCTTATTAGAACATCTGTAAGGAGTTGCTCTTTATTTGGATACAATTCCATAAAAGTATGGGTAATATTCATATATTCGTAATTATTTTTATCATAGCATTGTTTTATAGTATCATAGAGAATCCTACATTTTTCACTAAACCATATTCGTTTAGTTTTAGTGAAAAGATTGTTGCCACTTTTTCTACCTCTTTCATGCTCTCCCGCATGAAAAATATGATAAGAGAGAATAGTATATTCTAAAGCAATATTGATATTTTCAGAATTTATATATTCTTGTGTTGACATGGTTCTTTCCTATTTGTGCTTCATTCAAATAAAGTTGCTTCATAATCTATCTGTTTTTTGTGTTTTGAAAGCTTAGACACTTTGTTTGCTGTTTTATTATTTTCTATCTTATTTGCTTTGTTAAGACGACTTTGCTCTAATATCTCTAAAAGTATTTCTAAATCGTATAAAACAGAATTTTTAGCTTTTGCGAATTGTTTTGCATAATTACTATAATCTTGATACATAGCATCGTTTTCTTTTATATTTTTATTATTCATGTTAGTATCGTAATAAGTATTATTAAGACATTCAAGATTCTCTATTTCTAATTGTATTTTCTCAATAAGTAATCGTATTTGCATATATTGTTCTCCTTTTTCTTGTAGCTCTGTATAGAGATATTGTATTATTGTCTCTAACATATCTTTTTTCTTTTGTTTATATATCATTTTTAATTTTTTAAGATGCAATAAGTCAATCTTTAATAATCTTATGCTTTTATGTACGTGGGTATTGTTGCTTCTTATTCTTTTATGCAAAGCATCAATTTTTTGTTTATAAAGCAATGCCCTTGTTGTTATTTCCTTAAATTCTGTAAAATCTTTAGATATTGTGTTGTTTTCTTGCATTTTCATATACTATCCTTATGCCAATTCTTAGAATCAATGAACTTGAAAAATTATTGAGTTGCTGTAATGTATTCATTAATATCTATAAAACAAGTTATTTGTGCTTTATAGCCATTTGGTTTCTTATAATTTTTATTTGTAACAAGAGCAGTTGCCCACTGCTATACCTGATTGTAAATAATGAAGTTCGATTTTTTTTGTGATATGTCCTATCATGATAACTTTATTCATTATAATTCCTTTCTTATGTTTTAGGCGATTTTTCTGTTTTTATTTTTATTACTATATTTCTGTGTTTTTAGATAGAATCTATTTGAGTAACATTTATATTGTCTCTTTCTATGTGTAGGTGGAAATACCCAATTATAATTTCTTTGTATGCTTTGATTAATTGCTTCAGTAATATCAATATGCTTTGATTTCATATCTATCAAATGAGAGATTAGACTATTATACGCATAGGTATTCATATATCTGCATTTTTCTTTACGATGTCAATAAATCTTTGAATATCTTTGCCGTGAGTTTGCAATAATTGCTGTAATTTGATTTTTTCTGTTTATTCTATTTTCTCTAAACAAAGATTCCATACATTGCGAAGTTTTTGGTAGTACATTTCATTATTGTTATAAGTATGACATAACCACCAAGAATTTGTTGTTTTACTATATTCAATGCATTGTTGAATATCTATACCACTATCAATGTAATATTGTATTGTTTGGATTAAAACTTTTTGATTCTCTTTTAGAATAAATAGAGCTGTTTGACTTAAAGGTTGCAGAAATTCATTGAGTTGTGCTAGTGTATTAGTATTCATTCTTTTTATAAGAATCCTCTAATTGTATCTCATTGGTTTCTTGTATTTCCTTATCCATAAACTTTTTTATTACTTCTCTATGCAAAGGATTTAACATATAGTCCTTATAATTCTGTTTTTTGTTAGAATGTAGAAATTTTTGCAATACTGCCTTAAGCCTATAAAGCCTTAAGGCAGTATCTGTGCTATCTTGTTTTGAAATTTTTTGTTGTAGTTTTTCTTGACAAGGCTTATTTTGTTTTCCAAAACAAGATATATCTTCTCTATGAGTGAGAACACTCATAGAGAAGATATATCTTGTATTTGTATTATATACTTGTCTCTTAGTAGACACTTGTGTATCAAAAAGAGACTCTTGTGTCTCAAAATTTTTTATATCATTTTCTTTATTTTTTATAAAACTAGAGTAATTTTTTGCTATAATTACTTTTTTTTGGTTAATTGTTTTAATGAAGCACATTCATTAAAACAGACTTCTTTTACTTCTTTATACAATTCGCTCACATAATATTTTTTATTATTTTTATATATTAGATTCTTATCCATTAAGTTTTTTAAACATTTGTAAATATATGTTCTTAATATAGTACTAATCCTTGCTAAGTCCTTAATGGAGAAATGAATATATTGATAATATGACGAATTGTTACAATAATGAATCTGCTCTAAAATAATAGCCTCTGTCTTTGTAATCCGAAGTTTCTTGAGAAGCATAAAATCAATAATGAAATTCTTTTTCATATCTTTCCTTTCTTTGTGATATGATAAAGGTAATATGTGGGATACGATTGCATCTGGATAAACAAAAAAAATAAAAGGTGTAAAAATGATACGTTTATTATTCTTAATATTCTTAAAACCCATACAAGACTTTTTGAGATAGAGATATATGCTTTGTGGTAAAACAAGACATCATTCTATCATGTTGCATCTTTTTCGTGTAGATTCTTAATCTATTAAGAATACAAGCTTGATTACAGATATAATTCATAAACTCACATATTTCTTTATCATGTGTTGTTTGAAATTTTTGTAAATGTGGCAATGTGGCACACATTATGTGGCAAATCCACAAAATACAATCCTACAATGCCCTATTTACCGAGCTTAAAAATTATATGTAGAATATAGAATCAGAATCCTAGATTGCTATGAATCTACTAACAAGAATATCTATCAATAAGAATTCTCACAATGACAAGAAAGACAGAAATAAGATTCTTAGGATTCCAATTATTTCTCTATAAGATTCTAGAAATAATGAGAATCTAGATTCTTAGATATTTCGACTATCGTCTCAATATGACGTATTTATAGATTCTAGAATCTCATACACACATGTTAATCCGTCATGTTGAGGATATAGGTATCCAAAATATCTAAAATTCTAGAATCTAGGAAGATTCTAGATTCTGTATTGTAGAATCTATGCCTTAGATATTTCGGGTTTTACCCTCAATATGACAAAGATTCTAGATTCTAGAAAATATTAGATTTTCTATTTTTTTAGAGTCTAAAGTACAGAATCCTAGATTCTCATTGTTGAGATTCTAGGATTTGCAAGTATGGATAAGCTGTTTTTGCACGCTACGAATTGCTAATGTAAGTTTTGCAGTGACAAACAAAATGCCTAGATTCACGATTTAATTAGCAGCATGTCTTGCAATGACATTGATATTTGTCATTTATAATCCTAGCCATTGGCGGAGAGTAATTTCAAATATGCAAAAGCCCTTAGAGATAGAGTTTATAATCAATGTGGGAATTGTAAGGTATACTGATTGTACAGTGAAGAGATTCTATCCCGCTCATTACTCTAAAGGTTTAATAGCTAGGACATATCTTTACATGAGTGGGAAATCAAGATAAAACTATCAAAGCAAGGAAGACAGCTTATGGAATCTTGCGATAGTATATATCCCCCATAATGAGTATCAGAAGATGGATAGAAATCATAAAAACATCACTACATACTACACAAATTTTTCTATAGTTTATGTAATAACAATTTCTACATAATACATAAATTATCATCGTACTCTTTATTGCATTTTTTCTGTTTTGTATTGCAAGTCAGTAATCCTTAAAATTAAAAATATAACATGTAAAACTATAAAAGTATATACAGAAAATATATGCGAAGCTATTTAAACATGTTTTATAGTATTGTATAGAGTAAAATATGCGTTATAAGGCTTTTTGGGATTGTGATACAAAAGAAGATGCACATATTATTATCCACTACTAATTTAGATTCCAAAAGCCGGTAAAGAAATGCAAGGCAATGCAGATTCCAAACAAGCTCCTTATTGCATCACTCATATCATTATGCTAACCTTTTGCAATACACAATTATAGAAAATTTTGTATGGTAGGTTATAAGAATCCATCAATCTTATTTGTGGATTATAGAAAATTGATGATATTGCTTTTATCTATTTATTTTTCAATCTCTCTATACAATTACTAGTATATATATAAAGTCATGGATATTAGTTGAATTACAAACGTGGTAATATCGGAATACTAACTGGTTCAGGATAACCGCGTAAAGTTTCCAAAAAACTAATAATTCCTGCAATCTCTTTGTTAGATAAAGTAATGCCTAGTTGAATCTGTCCCATTTCTTGGATAGCATCTTCTAATTTTTGGAATCCTCCATTATGAAAATATGGTGCTGTCATAGTAATATTGCGTAATGTTGGGACTTTTATCATTTTATCAGCATTGCTACTTAAACCACCAATATTTGCAAATTTATATGGACGCATAACTTCAAAAGGTTGCATACTACCACCCAAATTAATACCGTTATGACAAGCCACACAACCCTTATCAATAAACAATTCCAATCCTTTTGCTTCCTCAAAACTTAATGCCTTGAGATTTCCCGTTAAAAAATCATCATAACGACTAAAAGTATGTAATGTCATGATAAAACCAGCAATACTTTGTGCAATAAGTTCGCCACTCACTTTAACTTTTGTTCCATACGCACGTTTAAAATAAGACATATATTCATCTGATTTTGAAATAAGAGCAATAACTTTTTCTATATTGCCATTCATTTCATTACTTGCAGTAAGAGCATGGAGTGTTGCACGTGCGATAATATTTTTTGTGGGAAATTTTGTTGTATTTTTATCATCTGTATCAAAACGGCTAAACTTACCCTCATAATATGCCACATCATTAAAAATCATATTATAGAGAGTTGGAGCATTCAGTTTTTGAGGATTCAATTGTCCTTCATCAACAAAGCTTGTTCCATAAAGTGCAAGATTATGACAAGAATTACAAGAATGCAAAGAATCTCCACTTAGACGTGGGTCAAAAAATAAAATTTTTCCTAATTCAATTTGCTCTTTTGTCATTTTGAAATCAAGCTTTTCAAACATACTTCTTTGTAGAGTAGATAATTGATTATTCTCTACAATAGGCAATAATGCACTATTTTTTGCCTTATCTAGAATGCCCTGTAATGTCATACCTATGTCTTCAAAGCTGAAAAGTAAATGAAAAAATAAAGTAAAAATACACAGAATCATACTTATAAAAAGTAAAATCTTATCATATGGTATTCTCAATGCTTGTATTCCATATATCACCAATGTTTTTATGGGATAGTATTTTTGCTTTAACACATGTATGTTTAAGGGTTGCTTTATACAACACATCATACATTTGATATACATAGCACAAAGACAAAATATTTTTTTTATATGTTGCATTATCTGTAAAGCTCCATTATACTGTTGGCATTACCATTTTTGCAAATTCTGCAAAAATTTTATGTGCTTCTTTTGGCCCTGGACTCGCTTCAGGGTGGTATTGCACCGAAAAAATGGGGAAATCTTTATACCGCACTCCCTCAATGGTATTATCAAAAAGATTCCTATGTGTGATTGTCGCTACATTGCTAATTTCTTCTGGTACATTGTAATTATGATTTTGCGAAGTAATCTCTAATTCACCGGTTTGCATATTTTTAACCGGATGATTACCCCCATGTTGCCCAAACTTCAATTTATATGTTGTATAACCGTATGCATTGCTTAAAAGCTGATGTCCAAGGCAGATTCCAAATATTGGAATCTTGGCAGCAATCAACATCTTAATCTTTTCAATCTGATTGTGTAAAATGAGGGGATCTCCTGGTCCATTACTTAGGAAAACCCCACCAATTTCTTTAGCTTGATAACGTTGAACTATATCATGAGGATTAAAACTTTCTGACATAACTTCGACAATGAGTCCAGCTTGACTTAATTCATTGAGGATATTTTTTTTGATTCCATAGTCTATAGCAATAATTCTTTTTTTGTTGTCATCATACTTGACCATATCATAATTAAAAGTCATAAAGTTAAATGTTTTATAAACATGTGTATAGTGATACTGTGTACTTATCTCCTTAACATAATTGATTTCATGAATCTTTTTTGCATTTCTCAAGTGTTCTTTTAATATTGATGCATTGTTTATAACAGTTGAAGCAATCATACTCATAGCTCCATTATCTCTCAACATTCTTACTATATTACGTGTATCAACATTACAAATTCCCATTAATTGCTGTTTTTTAAAAAATGAAATAAGATTTTCTGTGGAGCGAAAATTTGATGCCATTTTATTAAGATTACGGATAAACACACCTTTTGCAAATGATTTTTGAGATTCCATATCTTTCTCATTGCAGCCCACAATCCCAATTTCTGGCATGCAAAAAACAATAAATTGTCCAGCATAGCTCGGGTCTGTTATAATTTCTTGATACCCTGTGAGAGAAGTGTTAAAAATCGCTTCTCCTATACAAGTACCATCTTTACCAAAGCTTTTTGCCTCTAAAAAGACTCCATTTTCAAAATATATCCATATATTTTGTAAGTGCATACTAGCCCCTCTTTTCCATTTCTTCTGCATAAAGTCGTGCAAATATTATCTCATATTCATCGCTACCTGCAATAAGTCTACGTTTATAATTCTTTATTTTCTCAATTACATTATCATACGCTTCTTCGTGATATTTAAAATACTGCTCTATAGATTCCAAAATATGATTTTTTACTGCATTTTCTGGGACATTGCACTCAATATAGCTCTCCTCGAATAGTTCATCTAAAATATCATGCGATAATTGACTATATCTCTCACTATATGACAAGAGAAAGCCACGTTCTTTAGCAACTTGTTTTTTTATCATGGTAAAGAGCTGCTTTTCATTCACTTCATTTGCATCGATTTCATCTTGATATTCGTCTAATAACTCTCGCACCCTATTTTCTATGGATGCTTCTTCTTGTATATCTTTTTTGATAATATCTGTAACAAGCCGATTTAAATTGGATATAGGAGAGGTAATTTTCACAAGACTAGAACGGCTTAAATCAAGAACAATGCGATTAGCTAAAAATTGTGCATGTTGTAGTTTGAGCTTCATAGTGTAAAACCTCTTTGAGTAATATATTAAAATTTAATTGTAGCTAGAATTTAATAAAAATTAATTTAGATTCATGTATTTTTCACCATTTTTCTCCAATTCCCGTTAAAATACAGCTTGTAAGATAAGGAATAGCACAATAAGCATATACTTTTCTGCCTTTCCCTAATCGATGCAATGCCGAATAATATCGTTGTGCAAATTTAAAATATCGCACTTGTGCTTTCTTATCTCCAGCATCTTGTGTTAAAATGCCTCCAACACTTACACCATCTAAATTATTATGAGGGCTAACCCATTGTATATAAAACTCTGATAATACAATATAGACATGATATTTATGAATTTCTGCCAAGTTCATTTTGGTATATTCAGTATGTGAAACCACCCTTTTTCCATTAAAACGTACAAATTTTCTTTGTTGAGATTGTCTATCTACTTGTTTGTAGAATGATTCTAGTTTTTTTTCATGTTGTTGTAAGGAAACCTCAGAATCAGCATTTTTCCATGTTTTATAGCGATTATATTGTGGTATCTCATTGGCATAAAGCATACATGAAAGAAAAAAATAACACCATAACTTTATCATACAACACCTTTGATACTATACAACTCAATATTACAAAAACTTAAAGAAATATATTAATTCCTAATTTGCTATTTATAATTTTGTAATATGCCATTAAATCGCTAAATTAAACATGTAAAATCTTTTTGCTTATTATTGTAGCTTAAAAACATTATGATAAAATCTAAATACAAAAATTAACCCAAGGATATCGATGATAGAAAGACAATGGCATGAAGAATGTGCTATCGTAGGAGTATTTAACTGCGATACTGCATCGTTAATTACTTATTATTCCCTTTTTGCAATGCAGCACAGGGGACAGGAAGCAAGCGGTATTGCTATAAGCAATGGCAAACATATTGCAACATTAAAAGCACAAGGATTGGTAACAGAAGTATTTTCGAAACAACAATTAGAAAAGCTCGAAGGCAATAATGCCATAGGACACAATCGCTATGCAACAGCAGGGTTTGATTCAAATAAAGATTCTCAACCAATTTTTGCACGTTACGGACTCGGTGAAATTGCAGTTGCACATAATGGTAATTTAACAAATGCACAAGATATTCGAGAGAATCTCACAAAACAAGGTGCAATTTTTCAAAGTAATCTTGATACGGAAGTTATTATACATCTCATTGCAAAAAGCACAAAAGATTCTTTAACTCCAAGAATCATGGAGGCAATGCAAGAAATACAAGGGGCATTTTCTCTTGTATTTCTTAGTCGTTCTAAAATGTTTGCTATGCGTGATAGATTCGGTCTGCGTCCTTTGAGTTTAGGAGAATATCGCAACAAAGATGGTTCTAGTGGTTATATTGTGGCAAGTGAAACATGTGCTTTTGATTTAATCGGGGCAACGTATATTCGTGATATAGAGGCAGGAGAACTCATTGTGTTTGAACAAAATCAAGCACAAGAAACAAAGCTTATATCTATCAAAGTTTTTGAGGAAAATTATAAGCCATGTGTCTTTGAGTATATCTATTTTTCACGTCCAGATAGCATAGTTTTCCACAAAAATGTTTATGTTGTTCGAAAAAAATTGGGTAAGCAACTTGCATTAGAACATAGCATTAAGGCTGATATTGTGATGCCCATTCCAGATAGTGGATTAGCAGCAGCAATTGGTTATAGTGAGCAAAGTAAGATTTCTTTTGAATTGGGACTTATTCGCAATCATTATGTAGGACGAACATTTATTGAGCCAACACAGGAATTACGTGAATTAAAAGTAAAACTCAAATTAAACCCTATTAAAGAAGTTATTGAAAATAAACGTATTGTTGTTATCGATGATTCACTTGTAAGAGGCACAACAAGCAAAGCTATTGTTGAGTTATTAAAAAAAGCTGGTGCAAAAGAAGTATATCTATTGATTTCAGCTCCACCGACTATTGCATCTTGTTTTTACGGTGTTGATACGCCAAGCAAAGATGAACTTATCGCGGCAAATAAAAGCATAGAAGAAATAAAAGATTTTATTGGGGCAGATTATTTGGGATTTTTATCTTTGAAGGGACTAAAAGAAGCCCTAGATAAAGATAATTACAGTTACTGTCAAGCTTGTTTTGATGGAAAATATTTGCATTAAATTATGTTAATTTGCATTATTTCTTTTTATTGACTATACTATGAATAGTTTTGAATCATACTGCTAGGAATTAAAGGATAGATATGGTATCGCGAAAGATTCAAATATTTCTTGTAATTATGATGTGTGGGGTGTCGATACATAGCAACATATTTGCAAAAGAACAAATCATTTCTCCATTACCCACACCAACGCAAGAAATTGTAGATACATCAATTAAAAAATGCTCAAAATCATGTCTGAATAATCTTTTTGAAACAGGACAATATTTTAGTTTTATTGCTCTATATAGTGGCACAAAAGATAAGGCTTTGAGGGAAAAATTTCAGGCTGCAAGTTCTATCTTAGATTCCATAATTTTACCACCTTTGACTGATTCTAAAAATGGTGTTCGCATTGCCTTAATGATGCCACAAAAAGACATAGGTCGTTATTCTATGACAAGTGTTGATTCTATCCTAACATATCTTATTGCACGTGGTGGTAATTTTGAATTTAAGGTATTTGATTCTCAAAATGAAGAAATCGAGAACCTTATAACACAATATAATAAAGCACAAGAAGAAAATTATGATTATGTTATTGCCATTTTAACATCAAAAGGGCTAACAAATTTGCTTGAAAATATAGAGATCACTACACCTCTTTTTATTCCCACTATTAATCAAAAACAAGCTGCACAGTTTGCACAAAATAAAAATGTATTTTTTGGTGGTATCGATTATGATAAGCAAATGGATATGATGATCAAACTTGCAGATTCTAAAAATGCCACACTCATTGGTCTTAATGATGATAAGGCGGTTGGGAAAATGTTAGGAGAATTATTGAATACAAAAAGCCAGAATCTTATCATTCAAGAAGAAATTACCCAACAAAAAACAACAAATTTCAAACAAAGCTTTGCAAAAATAAGAGCAAATATTAAAAACTCAATGATAATTCTTAATACTTCTGTCATCAAGAGTGGACTTATTATTCCTCAAATAGCCAATACTAAAGTATTACCAATTGCTTTTTTATCATCACAAATGAATTATAATCCCTCATTACTCGGTTTAATGCCAAAAGAAGATACCAAACGTCTCTTCATCGTCAATGCCATTAGCCCAATCAACACAAAACTTCTTGCCTTTAGTGAATTGATGAATGCTGATTTGCAATACGATTGGGTAAATTATGCCACTGCATTAGCTATTGATATTTTATTGGCATATAATGATAAGGGGCATACGCGATTTTTCACAGAGAAACTACAAAACAATCAGGTAATTTATCACAATAAATTTTATGGAGTAAAAGATTCTCATTTTATTCCGGTAAAATTACGATAAAATACTATGCAATGCATCATGATTAAACAGAATCTTGGAATGAAAAGATGGAAAATGAAGTTGCAAATATTGAAGAACTAAGTGTTTTTTTAGCACAATATGCTGCTGCACTTTTGTCAAATGGAGCTTATACATCTCGTGTTGTGCGTTGCACTCAACGTATTGGTGAACGCTATGGGTATGATGTGAATATGATTATTTGGCTTAAATCTATTACCCTTAGTATTTCACAAAAAAATAATTATGAAAACAGACGAACTCAAGTTAGCCCAAATCCTCTTGTTAACATCAATTTTAGAATCATTGCTGACTTAAGTGCATTGAGTTGGCAAATACATGATGATTCTATTGCACTTAAAGAAGCTAATATAAGATTCCAACATATTATGCAAAAAAATAATTACAATTTTATCACGACACTTTTTTTCTCAAGTCTTGCTAACATGGCATTTTGTAAGCTATTTAATGGTGATGTTGGAGCATTATTATGTGTTTTTATGGGTACCTTTGCTGGATTTGCTAGTAAACATTTTCTTACAAAAATTAAAGTTGATATTCGTGGAATCTTTATTATAGTTTCATTTATATCATCATTTGTAGCTTATATTGGTGTATATTGCGGTATAACAAAAACACCTGAAATTGCTATTGGATTGAGTATACTTTATCTCATACCGGGTATACATATTATTAATGCTTTCACAGATGTTTTACATGAATATACACTTATGGCGGTCAGTCGTGGGGTAAATATGGCGATTTTACTTATATGTATTGCTGTTGGAGCATATCTTACACTGAGTATTGCAAAGGTAAATCTTATACATGTCTGATACATATCTCCATCCACAATTACTTGAGTTTCTTTATACAGATTTTTTTAATACCACATCGCTATCACATATTTTTATTAATACTATTTTTGCTATGGTAGCTGCTTTTGGGTTTGCATATCCTTGCAATCCACCCCAAAAAGCCTTTATTGGTATTATCCTCATTGCAGGAATAGGATATTTTATACGTTCATTGCTTACACAAAGCCCCACCTTTAGCCTTGCTGGTGCAAGCTTTTGTGCTTCTCTTTGCATGGGCTTTGCTACGATGTTTCTAGCAAAACATAAAAAAGTCCCCTCTGAAATCATTGTATTCCCTGCACTTTTGCCAATGTTTCCGGGTAGCTATGGCTACAAGAGTATTTTATCAATACTCACTTTTACACAAAATACCGATAGCCCAGAACAACTTGGTTATTTGTTAGCTTTCTTTCAAAATATTACGACGATGCTTTCTGTTTCAATTTCCCTTGTTGCAGGAGCTTTAGTGTCATTTGTAATTTTCCATGAACAAAGTTTCATGATGACACGCGGAATCAATAGACTATCAATCTATCAAGTTGTTCGAGATTTAAGGAAGCATAAAAATAATAGTAGAAAAAACAAATAAATTACTCATTTCTATATTTCAATCAAACACAACAAACAATACATTATAAAATGGGTTATATTTTTCTGGTTTTGGGTGCTAATGACTTTTTCACCTTTGTTATTGCTTTCATATCTCTTTGGTCTAAGTTAAAATCAAAAATCTTGCTATTTTCCTCAATCATTTGCGAATCAGATGAACCCAACATAGTTGCAAAACCTTTTTGTAGATTCCAACGCATTACAATTTGTGCAGGACTTTTATCATATTTTTCTGCTATTTTTGTGATGATTGGTTCATATAATAAATCTTTACCATTTGCTAATGGTGCGTATGTTGCTATAGCTATTTTTTTATTTCTACATAATTCCATTAATCTTTCATCATAATGATATGGATTAAAGCCAACATAGTTTACCATCGGTTTAGTAGCACACTGACTTAAAAAATTATCGAAATATTCAAGTTGCAGATTGCTAACACCAATTGCTTTTACACGCCCTTCTTGATATAGTTTTTCTATCGTTTCCCACGTATTTACATAACGTTGTACTATATCATCATTCATTTGTTTTGATTTTGGAAACCGCATAATCAACAAATCAACATAGGTGGTCTTCAATTTTGCTAAACTTTCATTAAATTTTTCAATAACTTCATCGTCGTTAGCAACATCTCCTAATTGCAATGAAATAAATATTTCATTTCTTAAAATACCACTTTGCACAATTGCCTCACCAACTGCTCTTTCTGTTTGATAGACACTTATATGTTTATAGCCAAGTTTTAGAGAATAAAGAACAGTTTCTGCATTTTTATCATTGTCATTTCCTAAAATTTTAGAGAATGCTCCAAATCCAAAAATGGGAAATTCAATACCATTATGAAGCTTATATGTGCTAAATAATCCACGAATATCTAAATTGGGAGCTGCTGAAGCAATATGAAACATATTTGTCATTAAAACTCCAGCTGATACTCCCGCTATTTTAATGAAATCTCGCCTAGTCATAGTTTCTTGCATAAAATCTCCTTAAATGAATAAAACTCTAATTATACACTGATTATCTATTTTTTTTGCAAGTTTTTTTCATAAGGCTTTAAATCATTATATGGCAATCTCATAATATTCGGGATTAGGATTCTCAATTCATAATTTTTATATAAAAGTCTAAAAATTATAATTTTTTAAGATTTTTTGAGATACAATCATAATTTTATTTTAAAATATGGAGTCATACATGAAGATAAGAACTTTAATTTTAACAATCTTTTTAGGATTAGGAAGCAGTCTGTATGCTGCTGATTGGGGCTATAGTAAAGAAAATGGTCCAAACAAATGGGGTAATATCAGTGATGACTATAAAGAATGTTCTATTGGCACAAATCAATCGCCAATTGATATTGCAAGTAGCATGGCAAAACAAGTAAAAAACGAGTTACGATTGAATTATCAAGCAGATTCTAGTGATATTATCAATAACGGACATTCCGTACAAGTTAATTTTAAGCAAAATAGTACCATATCTTTTAAAAATGTGCAGTACAAGCTTGTTCAAATTCATTTTCACACACCTTCAGAAAATAAAATTAACGGTAAAATGTATCCTTTAGAAATGCATCTTGTTCATCAAAATAAAAGTGGCAATTTATTGGTAATTGGCATATTTTTTGAGGAAGGTAAAGATAATGAAATGTTAAATAATATCATTGCCGTAGCACCAAAAGAAAAAGGTAAAATTGTGGTGTTAAACAATATCAATGTTACAAAAATGTTTCCAAAATCTCTAGGCTATTTTGCTTTCAATGGTAGCTTGACAACCCCACCGTGCAGTGAAAAAGTACAATGGGTTGTTTTAAAAAATCCAATTAGTGCTTCCAAAAAACAAATCGAATCTCTTCACACTATTTTACATGATAATGCAAGAGATGTGCAGCCCATTAATGATAGAGATATTGAAAGTGCAAATTGACACACCGAGTAATATTTTTTATTTAAGAACGCATACCATAAATAATGCGTTCAACCTTTCATTGCAATTAGGTATTGCAATACTGAAAAATTATGTGTAATAGCAACTGATTCTTTTTATCTTACACAATTTAGTTTTTTATATCTAAAGTATTGCTGTACAATTTTACACAAATCACTCATAAATTTGGTATAGCTTATTATCCCTTGAATTTGCAATAATAACGTTGATATAATAAGACTAAAGCTTTCATATTAAATTATTAAGAATCGCAACTAATCCAAGAATTGCAATTAATCATAGAAATCTCAAGATAATAAGCTAAAACAAACTCTTATATAAAATAAAATTCTAAAAAGACATAGAAATATAGTATCTTGAATCAACAAATACAATACTCTTTGCAACAGCACTTAAATCTTAAGTATGATTTTATTTGGTGTATTTTTTATTGCTCGTTTATATGGTAGACATAGATAAATTTTTATTCGCATGATTTAACACTTTATGGCAATATAAAGATTATGATTCAAAAGATTATAACTCAGTTTAATACTCCGTGTTAGAATATCATATTACTAGAATTGAGTTTTTAGCATAAAGGCATACAATGAAACATAACGCCCTTTTTTCATCTGCCCTCTTGATTGCAAGTTTTGCCACATACTCATCTTTGCACGCTTCAGCACTAGATCCGAAGTTTGATTATCAGCTATATTTAGACTTTGCTCTTAATAAAGGGCAGTTTGCCCCAAATACCCAAAATATCTTTATTCCTGCTAAAGATTCTAGCCATAGTTTTAGTTTTGATGCCCCTATGATTGATTTTTCTGCGACAAATTCCTTTAGCAATGCAAGAGTGCAAGATTCTTGGAAAGCTGAATTTACTAATATTGGCTTAGGCTATGTCATAACTGCTGCTCATATGTTTGCCAAAACTCCTCAAGATAAACATTTAGCCTCAAATGGTTCGGCTCTTGAGTTTGGTGGTGCTACAAGTGTCATTGTGGATTCCGCGCATTATTGGAGTGGTGCTGCTAGTGCAGTTGGGGATTTTGCTGTTGTCAAAATGAGTAAGTTTAATCTCAATCAAAGTGCGCAAATAAGCCCAGATCTTAATTTTGTAAGTACGCATAATCCACAAGGTCAAAGTATGCATGATAAATACACCTTCAATGCTGATGAGGTGAGAGAGCTTGGTGATTCTAAGAGATATACATTTTTTGCACGAGAGGGCACAGGGGTGCAAATGATAGGCTATGAGGGACAAGGTGCTACAAAAATAGAAGACAATGATATGTATCACACAGGTGGTTTGGCAGGATTTTCTAAAGATCTTGCCGGCAGAAATGCCTTTAGCATTCCTATTGAAAACTATGATTGGACAAATAACTTTTTACGCATTCCTTTCACTTCTTCTTCAGCTCCGGGAGATTCTGGTTCGGCTCTGTATGTCTATGATAGTCTTCATAAAAAGTGGTATGTTATCGGGGTGGTTAGCACAAGCGATTGTAGAGGAGAGAGCGGTGATTTATGCTCGATAGCAAATTATGCAGTTATAAATACAGAGCTTATCAATGAATTTAGAGAATCTAAAAGCCTCACTCTAGGCGGTGGTGCGTATAGATTCAATACAAATGGGCAACTTGTAGATTCTATGGGGCAAGATATGGGAGCGAGTGTTATATCAGATTCTGTTGCTGGGAATTTGTATTGGGAAAGCCTCTTTAATAAGACAAAGTTTGAGCAACGCATAGGGGCAATGCAAAACAGCAAAGATATAATCTTAAGCGGCACAGGCACTTTGAGCTTGGAGAAAAACACAGATTTGGGTGCTGGGGGCTTGGTGTTTGGCAAAGATTCTGTATGGAGCATAGATGATAGTAGCACAAATGCGTGGTTTGTCCATGGTGGTATCTTTGCAGATTCTGGCTCTCTTATCACATATAATGTCAAGACTTTAGATAATGATTTTTTGCATAAAATTGGCTCTGGGACCTTGCGTATTACCACATCTAGCCCAAATGCTGGACTAAGGATTGGCGAGGGCAGTGTGGAATTAAGCGGCAATGCCCTATCGTTTAAAGAAGTCTATTTGACTAGCGGACGCGGTAGTCTAAAAATCACAGATTCTGCGAATATCAATACGGATTTTGTGTATTTTGGTGCGCGTGGTGGAAGCCTAGATATGAATGGGCAAAACCTCACTTTTGGCAGAATCTTTGCAAGCGATAATGGCACAAATCTCATCAATTCACACGCAAATCCCTCCACGCTCACACTTACGCAAACTTGTGGTGGGGCAAACACAACTTTATCCTGCTCTGGCACACAGGATTATCTCTACCATGGCAACATCATCTCACATGCTGGTGGTATCAATATAGAATCTGGTGTGAGTGGCAAGCAGCTTATCTTTGATGGCAATATAGACAACGCACAAGGTGTGATGAATTTCAAAGATGGTAGCCTCACTTTTCAAGGACACCCAACTATCCACGCCTATGTGGATTCTACCACTAAAGCAAAGCTTGATAGCCTAAATATCGGGCAAAATGTATTCACAAGCCCTACAAGCTTTAGTCAAAGCGATTGGGAACACAGAATCTTTAGCCTAAAAGAACTCAATATAACAAATGCTAATTTTAATCTAGCTCATAATGCCACACTACAAACCACGCTTAATGCACAAAACTCTACTCTTTATCTAGGAAGCGAAGAGGTATGGCTAGATGCCAATGATGGCGATAATGTTAGCACAAGGTTGCAAGGTGGAAACAGCAGTAGCGGCAATCCTACCTACACAGCAGGGAATGATATGCGTTTTGAGCAAAGCTTAAAGCGCGGCAAGGCAGGTAATGCTGCTAATGGTAATAATGTATTTTTCGTAGGCAATCTCAACCTCTCTAGCTCCACTGCCACACTTAGTAAGATGAATATGCAAGGCAATATAGAATCTCATAGCGGGACAAATAGGCTTACTATTACAGATTCTACACTGCAAGGCTCTATCGGTAACGCCATAAATGCTACAACAAATATCACTCTTAATAATGCCACAATCATTGGAGACATCACAGATGTAACACAGCTGAATGCCAACACGTCTTTTATGCAAGGTGCGATTATAACTCACAGTCTCTTTGCACAAAATAGCATTTTTAAGCTTGATGTAGATTTCAGCACCAAACAAGCTCAAAGCATTACATCAAGTCTAAGCACACAAGGAGGGAATAACACGCTTATGCTCAATCTTCTCAATGCCCCAAATACGAGTGTCGCATTACCTTCAAGTATTCTTTTGGCATCTTTAGCCGACCCATCACAAAGCATAGGGACAGACTTTTTTGTAATCCCAAATATAAATGAGGGTTTTAGTATTTACACGCCAAATGTTAGCTTTAGCCATAAAGACAACAAAGCCCAGTGGAATTTAGAAAAAATCGATGTAACACAAAGCAATGGAAATAGTTACTTTACTATTAGCCCCAATACAGAATCTATCAATCGTGCTAATGGACTATTTAACCAAGTGCTTTTGGGCTATGTGATAGAGTGGAATAATCTCCAAAAGCGTATGGGGGAATTGCGAGATAATCCAAAGGCGGTGGGCGTGTGGATACGCACCTTTGGCGGGGGCAATAGCGATAGCAATTATCGTGGGAATTTCTTTGAAATGCAGCTAGGGAGCGACTATCAGTTTGATTTTGAAAAAGGCAGAATCTATGTGGGTGGTCTGTTTAACTACACGCGTAATATGATACAAGGTAGTGGTGTCAATAGCCAAAGCGATGGCTATGGTATAGGTGGCTATGCAAGCATACTTTTTGATATGGGGTTGTATGTCGATAGTGTCGTACGCTACATATATAGAAATCACCAAGTCAATGCGAGCTTTATCCCAAGTGGTGTAGGCAGTGTGAGTGCTTTAAGTAGTGATAGTGGAGCAAACAATGTGTTATTTAGTCTTGAGGTGGGACATAGGGTGCGTTTTGGTGAGTTTTTTAACCATAGGGCTGTGCGGCATTTGTATCTTGAGGGGCAAGTCGAACTTATAGCAGGATATTTACAAGGTATGCAGTGGCAAAACCAAAATGTGCGGCTAGAGATGAGAGATTCTGCTCCTGTGAGTATGAAAATAGGAGTATTTGCTGGGAATAGATTTTTTCTTGGAAAAAGAAATGATACAGACAATATAGCAAAAATAGTAGCTACCAATACATCAACAAATGAAGAATCTCTCTTAGATTCTCTCATAGCCAAACACCCCGATTCTCACACTTCCTCTCATACTCCTACTCCACAAAGCCACAAATCCCATAGCCTAAACCAAACACTTGGGGTACGAGTGGGATTAGGATATGCAGGAGACATAACTCAGTATGGTACAAGAATCTTATATGATAGTAGCGGTGCTAGAAGCTATGAAGGAATACGCGATAATCGTATGTTTGTAAGTCTTGCAGGAGATTATGTAATCAATGATAGGACACGTGTAGCACTAGAGTTTGAACGAAGCTTTTTTGGGATTTTAAATCTTGATTGGCTAGTAAATGCTAGTGTACGTGTAGGGTTTTAAACATAGAATATATTTTTCGCATTCAATCAATCAACAATCACAGAATCATACAATATAGAGAATCTCAAATATCTATTTATTTTTATAATGAAAATCTTATGAAAGAATATATAGTATATTGTAACAATAAAAAAGCTTTTTTAGCACTATTATCATAAAAATTCAAAATATATAATAAACAATAATTATGTAGAATAGATAATATCAAAGATTGTCGCTATTGAAATATTTGCATTACATCAACAAACCATTTGAATCATTTTTGCAAAATTATCCGCTTTTATACTTGCTCCACCGACTAAAACACCATCGGTAACATCACAAATTGGAGCAATATTTTCTAGATTCACACTGCCACCATATAATGCCTTTTTTACCCCTAAACTACGTAAAATCTCCATAACATTTGCAATATCTTCTATAGTTGGTGTCTGACCGCTACCAATTGCCCATATAGGTTCATATGCAATAGTTACTAAAGGATATTCGATATTTATGTCTTTGAGTTGATTAGCTAAAAATTGCTTAACATCTTTTGTATGCGCATCTTCACCAACACAAAGCATGATTCTCATATTCTCTTGCATAAAGAAATCATATTTTTGTTTGATTATACTATTACTCTCTCCCAAAAACATACGTCTTTCACTATGTCCAAGTAAAATATGTTTGATATGTAAAGATTTTAAAACCTCCAAACCTATTTCTCCTGTAAATGCCCCGTTTACAATAGGATACGCATTTTGTGCTCCAAGTGAAAAATGCGAATAAGTATCATCTCTTAAGCTTGCTTGATTTGGGAATACAATGATTTCAAGATTATTGCGATTGCACTGTGATTGTAAGCAACATTGCAATGTATCTAAATATGTAACAATAGTATGCGGTGTAAGATTAGCTTTTAAATTTGCAGCGATTGTTTTCATAAAAATCCTTTGTATTAAGATAACAATATCATAGCATGAAATAATAAATTATAAAGGATTAGAGATAAATGCGAATTATTTTTATAAAAAATAATGTATATCTTATATTTTAAGCAAAAATTGAGAAGTAATACTATATAATCTCACGTTTATACAATTTTAATTAACAATAATACTATAATTTATAATTTAAGGAAATATAATGAGCAATCTTTCTATATTTAAAATTGGCATTGGACCTTCATCTTCTCATACTATTGGACCAATGTTGGCGGGCAATGAATTTTGTAAACTTATAGAAAAGGACATATCTCGTGTCGCTAGGGTGCAAACCACTCTTTTTGGCTCACTCTCACTCACTGGCAAGGGACATCTAACTGATAAGGCTGTAATTTGGGGACTCAATAATTTAATTGCAAAAGATATTACAAGAGAAATTCAACACCACACACTTGATAATGCAATGAATCAGGGGAATATTAACCTTTGTGGAATAAAAAACATTCCATTTACGTATGAAAAAGATATTATTTTCTCAAATGATTTTTTACCCATACATGAAAATGCACTGCGATTCGAGGCATTTGATACAGCAAATATGCTTATTGCTCAAGAAACGTATTATTCACTTGGTGGTGGTTTTATCGCAACTGAAGATGAGATGTATAAAAAAAATATGCAAACAACAAATACATTTCCTATACAATTTAATTCCGCTAAAGAATTGCTCATTCTCTGTGAGACACAGAATAAAAACCTTGCACAGATTTCATATCAATATGAGTTGCAATTTCATACAAAAGAACACATTCGTGACTATTGTTACGAAATATGGCAAGTTATGCAAGAAGCATACCACAATGGTTGCCATCCACATGATTTAAATCTACCCGGCAAACTACATTTGCATAGACGTGCAAAGGGATTATATGAAAGATTGCATCCTACAACAGATCCTTTTGGAATCTTAGATTTTATTTCTCTCTATGCCATAGCAGTTGCAGAAGAAAATGCTGCTGGTGGTAAAGTTGTTACTGCCCCAACAAATGGGGCATGTGCAGTTATTCCAGCAGTTATGCTCTATCTCAAGCATCATACCATTGGTTTTAATGATGAAATGGCAATAGATTTTCTTTTAACTGCGATGTGCATTGGGGCATTATATAAGAAAAATGCTAGCATTAGTGGAGCGGAAGCTGGTTGTCAGGCTGAAATTGGGGCAGCAAGCTCCATGGCAGCTGCAGCTCTTGCCACATGTCTTGGAGCAAACGCCAATGTGGCATGTAATGCAGCTGAAATAGCTATGGAACACCATCTGGGATTAACATGCGACCCTGTGGGAGGATTAGTACAAATTCCATGTATTGAGCGAAATGCCTTTGGAGCTATTAAAGCAATCAGTGCAGTTCGTCTTGCAATGGCTAGAAAGAGCATTCCCGTTGTAACACTTGATGAAGTCATAGTAACAATGTATCAAACTGGAAAAGATATGAATAGAAAATACAAAGAAACTGCACTTGGCGGGCTTGCAAAAACTTTGGCGAATATATGCTAATAAATATATAAGCCATGTTTGTTAAAATTGATACGATATGTTTCTCAATGTAGAATCTACATTAGCATGAAATCTTAAAGCTATTAAGAATGTTGTAGATTCTGCATGCAAAATTCAAAGTACAAATATTTTTAATTTTTTAAAGTATTAAAAAATCATACTCTAACTCTTTTTGGTTTTTGTTTCCATATTTTTATTTTTTAAATGGTAAGTCATAGCTATCGTGTTAACTGCCACAATAGATAGAGCTTCTAATCAACTACGATTCTAATTACTTAGGATTCTAATTATACAAGACTTCAAAATATTTGGCACATGAACTCAATTTTAAAATGAATTTAAAATTTATATTCTTTGTTTTTTTATGCTATTCAATAGAGGTTTTAGAATTTTTATATTATGAATTATAGAATATTCCTTTTAAATATTAAAAATATGTGATTCAATATTGTTAGAATCAATCCTTATAAATTTTTGCAATCTTATTTAACCGATCTATAGGTTTAATCCTATTGGTTTATTACTCACATTTTATGTGCTAATGTACAACTAAAATCATGTAAATATTGTATCTTTGAAAATTTATTCTCTATTATTACATAGCAATGAATAGAGTACATATTTCAGAATCTATAGTTATAGACACAATGCAACAATGCTAAATTTCATGCAATTCATTATGACATTGAGAATATTGTAATGAATATTCTCATTTTCGATTATTGACTACAATCTAATATCTTTATTGCAATATTATGATAGATATAACAGAAATTGCAGAATACAAAAATCATATTGATATGTGAAATAAATTATCTTAATGATAGAATCTATTGCAAATTAAGGAATAATATAAAATTAATGATACTGAAAAATGTATTCATCAAAAAAGTCTTGGAGGCAAGATTCTAAATCCTAGACTCACAAAACTATTATGTCCATCGAATGAATTACCATATGTCGAGTCAATTTGCAAGACATCTTTTATAATCCATGTGCGTAATCCAACTTGATACATAATAGGCTCAAAACGACTGTAATACACTTCACCTATAAAGTATAGTTGCGTTATAAGCATAATTTCTGTACCTATACCTAATGTATATAATCCTTTACTCAAACTTTGTAAATTGTATCCCACATTAAAATGAAAAGCTATTCTAGAATCAAAAAATGTTATAGTCGCTGGTATATAAATATAAATATCATTTGCACTATCTGCTCCAATAAGGTAGTTATAAATATTGCCAAGTGCAATCCCAATGCCCCATTGCTTTTCATCAGCATTAACAAAAAGTTTCTTAATCTGAAATTGCACAGAATTTGATTCTAATCCAACCATGCCACCAAGTGTAATTTCCGTATCCCAAAATATATTGCAACTTGGTAAAGCCCAAATTTCACTACTTTTATTAAAATGAAATTCACTCCATGTTTCTAATTGACAATGATTTTTAGATACTACACGTGCATCATCAGTATTAAGAGGTCGTGCGGCATATATAAAGACAGTAATACAATATATGATAAGAAAGAACCATGTAATCTTTTGCATCACAATTAATCCAGCATGTAAAATCAAATGTAGAGTATTATATTAAAAAACTCATTTTTAAGATAGAATATTACCTAAAGATGTCTTAGAAGGATATATAATGTTTCAATATAAATTAATGTTATTTGGATTTCCAGATTTATGTCGAGATTATGAAGATGTATTATCACATCTTAGACAAGTACCACCACAAAGAGCTATGGTCGAAACAATGGAGCAATGCTACCTCATCGATATGCAAACAGGACAAAAATATGACATTGGCTATAACGAAAAAGGCTTATTTGTCAAAGATTTTGTCTTGGATATAAAAAATGAAGAATGATTATATCAATGCATGATTATAGGGAATCTCAATATTCAGCTTGTATTTGCAACCTTAATGTGTATTTGTGTTATCCTATCTCATAGACGTACTCAAATTATAAATAAAATCTAACTAATGTATCACTGTATTATTCAGGTATGTGTTGTATCTGATAAATTAGAATATTGTAAAGTACCCGTATCCACTATCATCATTTTTATGATTCCATTTTGGAATCTCCACTATTATCATATAAAATATCACAAGCCCGAATAAGCCTATTATGATTGCAACAATGATAGAGCATTCATTTACATCCACATATAAAATAGACACGCATAAAATAGGGCTTTATCCTATTGATAAAGCAATATCACATTGTTTTATCTTGTTTGTAATATTCACACAATTAAACTATAGTAAGAAATACCGTGTAACAAAGCCATATTTTTATTATAATTAACACTTTAGCTCTGTCAGTTAAGTTACGATACAATCCTTCATTAGAATCTCAATGGTTTATGTGTCATTCTATTTTGATTTTACAATACCTTGAAAACAGATATATTATATTTTATGAGTAGATAATATGTTTTGACTTTTATGTTGCTATCCTAGTGCGATAATGCTTTATCCCCACCCCTTGACTTGTTTTTTTTTTTTTGTAAAATCCTTTGGCATTTACATGCAAATATCAAATTTTAAAGGATAAACATGAAAAAACTTAAAATTATTGCAAGTTCTGCAATATTGGCGACATTGATTGTTACGTTATCTGGTTGTTACAAACCCGGTTTTGCAACCAATGTGGAGGTATCAAATGATGAGGCAAAAAATGGTAAATCTACATGCCGTGTAGTTTTTGGTATTCCATTTGGAAAATGCACAATCGATGCGGCAGTTAGAAAAGCAGGCATCAAACAAATCCAAGCAGTGGATTATAGTTCTTTCAATATTCTTTTTTATATGAGTAGAACAACTCATGTCCGTGGGAAATAATGGAGAAATACTTAATATTGCAATGGGATTAAATGTATTACAATATGCTTTCTAATACTGCTAGATACTAAACTGTGCCATTATGGCACATAATTTTTGTGTTGCCATAATGTTATCTTTATAATCCTACCTTGAATCTTAGAATCTACAATCACATAAGAATCTTAAACACTCAAGATATTACACTATGCAAAGCATGATAGAAATTCTGCGATTCTTAAGCTCTTCATGCAAAAAATCTAAAATACAAAGTATTATGCAAGATTTATTGCAAAATATATAAGTGCTGTTTTATATTCATTAGTATGACTATTAAATCTTCAAAGTTTCCAACATTTAAAAATCACAACTTTACATTATATTGTTTGATATTGCTTATATTTAAAAATTGAAAATTATCATTCAATTTAATATCTTAAAACTATACATTGCAAATATGTAATGGGTTAAAATTATGCATGGGCTTTTTATGATATAGTTTTGCAAACTATACATTTTTCTTATCATTTTTTACAAATCGCTTCTACAACTTATATTATTTATTATTTTTGCTTATCCTACCGTGTTTAAGCAGCAAGTCATTTCAAATCTTTGCTGATAAATACCAAAAAATCATGCTTTTATCTGTATATATTTTTTTGGTTAAAAAAGTATCTACTAATTTATAACCGGGCTTATTGAGTGTCCCTGCCCATTCAAGACGCAAATACAAATTGATATGCTTTGTGAAATCATAAGAAATTAACAAAGCCAAAGAATTTTCATTAGAGCGGGGAGCATACGTATATCTACCAATAATTTCATAATTCCATTTTTGGTATTTCTTCCCACCAAGTATAAAAGCATTAAGTGCATCTGAAGAGAAAAAATCACTCCAAGTAGGACCTGTGCTATACAGTGTATAAACCCATGTATTAAGCCCTGTTGGATCTCCATAAGAACCTATCATATCATTAGCATTACCAAAATTTTTATAGATTCCAATTCCTGCCTTATAACCCTTAATATACAACTCTTCTCTTGCAAAAAGAGTTATACCGCCTTTACCATGTGTGCGTCCAAGATAAGTATTAGCAGAATCATAGAGCGATTCATACCCCCAATCTTGGTCTGATAGTCGATTGTAGGCTTGTCTTTCATGAATAGCAAAAAGTGTAAGCAATGTAGTTACAAAACGCAAATCATCATGCGTATAGGTATACACTATCTTAAAGCCAGGGTCTATATAAGCACCGGGCTGATAGTACAAATAAGGTCGTATAAAAAGGCTATGGTTATGCCCTAAAGCAATAGTACTATCAAGACCAAAAACAAATAATCCAAATCGATAAACATTTTTATTTCTAGGCTCAAAATGATTAAGCCATTCTAAATTTGATGAGCTTCTAGCATGCACATAGATTCCATAGATTCTAAAATAATCATTACCACCAAAGATTTCAAAACCTTGATTATGCCCACTCCACCAATCTGTTCCCATAATGGCATCGGGATTAGCAAAGCTATATCGTCCCCCCTTAAAACCAAAGTAATTCTTATAGCTATAACTTAAATAAGCATTGATTAATTCTCCCCATGCCGGCATAACTATTTCTGCAAACCTCCCGGCATTCGCACCTGCTATAATAGAATCTGTTGGAAAAAGCATAGAACCATTACGCGTTGTATCAAGCCCCACACCACCTACCATACCCTTTATACCAATATGGAGTTTATATATATCATTATTGAGTAGGGCAAATGTTATACCAAGCTGTGCACTTAATACTGCAAAGCTATTGTTGGGATAGATTCCATTTTCTACGTCAATATGTTTATTATTGCTTAATCCAATCCTCGTGCTTTGTACCACATTCCCATCTACAATATATTCAAGACTTCTGCATAAAGAACATACAAAGAATACACACAATAATAGTTTTAAATTCTTCATAAAATTTCCTATTTTTTATCAAACTCTTTCTTTCCTACATTAATTCATTTTGCTTTAGACTAGTATTGCATAAAGAATCTGCTAGCTACATTATTTGATAGTATTGTCATATTGCATATATACAACATGGATAGCTAAATATTCTTCCAAACCATGTTTTCCATCTGCACCACCAATACCACTTTTTCTAAATCCCGAATGGAATCCCTACATAGCTTCGAAATTTTCTCGATTAATGTAGGTTTCACTAAATTTGATTCCTTACATGCCCGTAAAGCCACATCAATGTTACGTGTATAAATTGGGCTTGTAAGCCCATATTCACAATCAGCGGATGCCATTTTTCTAACAAAAGTCGCTCTATCAATAGCACTCCTTGCCTCCCATAATCGCTGTGCCTTTTTAGCAGCAAAAATGGCTTCCTTTATCTCCTCTCTATTAGCACTTGGAATCTGTGAAATTTGCTTTTTTGTAGCGGGATTACAAACTGCTATATACTCGCCTGTATGTTCTCTGAAACTACCATCGATAAAATTTTTATATGTTCCCATTGTGTTCTCCTTATAATTATCTTAAATCCTATAAAGTCAAAAATCTTAATGAAAATGATATTATGGCGGGCGATACAATGTCATTCTATTTCCTTATATTTCTCTGTTATCACATTAATCTAAATGGAATACTTCATCAATATCAAGCCACATTTTTCCATTCTCTACTCCCTCTAGCGGAATCTGACACGTATCCGTGTGTTGCCACCACACTTTCGTTATGGAATCATTAGCAAGATGCTGCATATCTTTTTCAAAATCCTCACCTGTGTATTCAAAATAGGCAAAGAGTCTATCGCCATGATGATAAATGCTATAATTTTGTATATGAGCTTTTTTTAAGGCATCATTTACGCCTAACCAAGAATTAGCATGTAATCTTTTGTATTCTTCTAGTTTGTCTTTTTTTATTTGTATGATTTGTGCAAATCGTTGCACAGCGGGGTTAATCTTATACAACATAAAGGCATTGTTGCTAAAAATATTTTGTATACTACTAGAATCTAATCCTAGCTTTTGTAGATTCTCAAATACGATATTTGTCCAAATCTTGGGACGTAATCCACTTACTGGGAAGTTACTGCCAAAAAGTACTTTTTGAGAATCAAAAGATTCAATGGCTATACTAATAAGTGTAGTATAGATATGAGAATCTATCGTATCAGTGAAATTATCCATGCTTGAGAGTTTGCAATACACGTTTGGATACTGTCCTAGAATACGCATATCATTTGTATATTGTTGTAAATCTCCATAAAAATTTGGATTCCCAAAATGGTTGAGCACAAAAATACAATTTGGAATCTCTCTTACTAAAGTAATAAGATATGGCAAATCATAAGCATTGATACAGCATTCAAAAACAGGATTTGTAGCGGTAAGGGCAAAGTGCTGAAGTCCTTCTTTAAAACTTAAGCTTTGCAATCTTTGTTTAGAATCTTGTGTGTGTAAAACTTCCCTGAAACCACAGAGTTTTTTAGATTCTATATCCTTTGTAAAGGTAGCATAATCCTCTATCTTTCCACCTAAAGTAAAACCCAACATTTTTGATTTCTGTCTTGCAAGATTTGTTATAAAACTGATTTCTTGAATCTTATTTTTAGAATCTGATTCCATATAAATGCCACCAGCAAAACGTAAACCGTCATATTCCTGCATATATTCCTCAAAACTAAAATCTTTATTCAAGGAAGAATTTAAAATCCAATCTAACGTAACCAAACCTCTATCCCAAATATGAAAATGTGTATCAAGTATCCGTATGTCCCGCAATGTCATCGCTTTTCCTTCTATTAAACTTGAATTTTGCAGCCAAAGAAACCATACCAAGCCACATAGGCAAAGCATGGTATTAAAAGAGTATATCCAGCTCCAGTGCCAAATGTATCGTTCACATATCCCATTATAGATGGCATAATGGCTCCTCCCACGATACTCATAATTAAAAGTGAACTAGCAAATTTCATTTGTGTGGAGGCTAACTTCTTTGTAGCAAGTGCGAAAATGGTAGGAAAAGAAATACTCATAAAGAAAAAGAGGCAAATAAGTGCAAAAATGCTAAAAAATCCATGTGCAAAAAACAATAAAACACAAATAAGCATATTTATAAGGCTATACATACCAAGAATCTTTGCAGATTCTATTTTTTTCATAAGCGGTGTTGTTAAGATTCTTCCAAACATAAAAGCAATAAGAGCCACACTGAAATAATATGCTCCTTGCGAATCGCTTAACCCCTCATAATGCTCCACTGCATAATTAATAAAAAATGCTCCCGCTCCTACTTGAGCGGCTATATAAAGAAATTGTGCTAAAAGCCCAAAATAAAAGTGCTTATAATAAAACACTGCAATAGGGCTATTAGATTGAGATTCTATATATGTTGGAATCTGTTTTATAATGATTTCTTTTTGTTCTTCGGGTAAGTTTATTAATAGAAAAACTAAAGCGATGAGAATCACTACAATCGCAATCCCCACATAGACTAATTGTACATTTCCCATGTTTTGAATCAAAAGCTGCTCTTTTAATTCAATGCTTGCATTATCAGGGGCTTTTGTAATTGAGAGGAATAAATATCCTGCAAGGATTGGACCTATAAATTGCCCAAAGCCATTAAAGCTTTGTGCAGCATTGATTCTAAAACTTGCATTCTTTTCATTACCTAGCTTTGTAATATACGCATTAGCATTTGTCTCTAAACTTCCAAGTCCACATGCTAGGATAAAAAATGCCAAGAGAAAAAAGCTAAAGCTTGCCATGTTGGTTGCGGGAATAATCAAGACACAGCCTAGTGCATACAGTCCTAATCCCATTAAGATTCCAATTTTATATGAGAATCTTTGAGCGATAAACCCAGCAGGTAAAGCAATAATGAAATAAGCTCCAAAATATGCCATTTGCAGAAAGCCACTTTCATACTGTGTGATATGGAGATGATTTTGAAAATTTTTGTTCATCACATCAACCAAACCATAGCTAAGTCCCCATAGAAAAAATAAAGAAGTTACCAAAACAATAGCGATTTTTATCTGTATATCACTTTTCATAATTGCTCCTCAAATAATTTCCGTAGTTTGCTCTGCGATATGTGGCATTTATTCCCAATTCAATGCTCTATCCAAATGCACATAACCACCATCTATATGAAAAATCTGTCCTGTTGTATGACTACTTTTTGGACTTATGATAAATGTAGCAAAGTCAGCTATCTCTTCTATTGTGGTAAATCTTTTGCCTAATGGAATCTTGGAAGCAATGGCTTTGTATTGCTTATCGGGATTAGGAAAATTTTGCAACCATTTCTCATATAATGGTGTCATCACCTCTGCTGGGGCAATCGCGTTCACTCTTTTACATTATCTTTTGCAAAAGCACAAGCCCATTCTCGTGTAAAACCAATTTGAGCAGCCTTAGCAGAGGCATAAGCAGAGGTTTTACCCTGTCCTGTGATGCCCGTTTTGCTCACAATATTTAATATAGCACCTTGATTCTTTTTTATACTGGGGAGTAACACTCGAGTTAGTTCATAGTAGTGAAAAAGATTGTTCGCATAACTTTGTATGACTTCATTGAGAGAAGTAGTCTCAATGGCTAGATTATCATTAGCACCCGCATTATTGACCAAAGCATAGATGTTTGGATATTCATTGAGAATCTTTTGTGCTAGAGATTCTATGATAGAATAATTAGACAAATCAAAAATATAGATTTTATATTGCTTTGTAATGCTACAAAGTTGTTCTTCAAATTTTCTATCATTTGACCTTGAAATAATAACTGGAATCGCCCCTTCTCTTGCTAGAGACAATGTTATGCCGCCACCTATTCCTTTAAGCCCACCTGTGATTATGATGACTTTATTGTGCAGTTGTAAATCCATAGTTTGCTCCTTGTTTATGATATGAGGTTTTGAGTGAAAGTAATGCTACTATGCCAAAAACGGCTACAAGTGCTACTGCAATTAAGCCTAATTTGTGATTATGTGTGTGAAACTCTACAAAGCTTTTGAGATTTGGGGCAAAGCCACCAAGATTCCCCAGTGAACCAATGAGAGCTAGACCTACTACCGCACTTTTGTCTGATAGCATTTGTGTGGGAAGATTCCAAAAAATTGGTTGCACGACAATAAACCCGATGGCAGCTAAACTTATAAATAATAAAAAAATCCAAATGTTGCTAGCCAATGAAGCACAGATTATACTTATAATGGCTAAAGATAAAAGGAATATGGCAAAAACACGCATTGATACAAGTAGTCTGCTATGGAGGTAGAGACACAACATAAGGAGGATAAAAGGCAGAATCTTATAACGCATTTTTCTACAAATAGAATCTAATGACACGTCATTGTGAGATTCCAAATTATCAGATTCCAAAGGCATAGCAGATGGATTTTTTTTCATACTATATTCCTAATCATATTGCTATATTCTCATATCAACAAGTTGTAGCTAAACGCCAGATTGAAAAATCATTTTGCTCATTTATTTCCGCTTTTGTAAGTCTGCCTTGTCCCAATGAAATAATAAAATCTAGCAATTCATCTCTTTTTTCTATTAATGTCTTTGTACCATCTAAAATATCTCCCGCATTGACATCAATGCAATCATTCATATCTCTAAATGTTTTTGTATTAGATGAAAGCTTTATCGTTGGCGTTATGGGGGAGCCCGTTGGTGTGCCACGACCTGTAGTAAAAACACAAAGATTGCAGCCTCCAGCTACCATACCCGATAATTGCTCTATGTCATTTCCGGGTGTATTCATGAGAGTTAATCCCCTATTTACAATTTTTTCTGCATATTCTTTAACGTCTACAAGAGGTTTTGTCCCCGCTTTGTAGATACAACCTAATGATTTTTCCTCAATACTTGATAATCCACCAGCGATATTACCCGGGCTTGGATTTGAGCCGCGTATATCAGAATGAGAATCTAAAACAAGTTTTTCAAATCCCATAATGACTTCATATACTCTCTTTTTTATTGTTTCATTGATAGCACGTTTTGCTAGTAAATGTTCAGCTCCTATAAGTTCTGTTGTTTCAGCTAAAATGACAGAGCCACCATTTTCGATAATAAAATCACTTACTGCACCCAAAGCAGGATTAGCAGAAAGCCCAGAAAACGCATCACTACCTCCGCATTCCGTGCCAAGTATAATATCACTCCAATTACCAATGCTTTTTTGTATTTTTGCAGCATTCTCTAACATGGATTCCACAATCGCACTGCCTTTTCTTATAGTATTATCATTACCACCTTCTTCTTGGATTATTATATAATGCACTTCTTTATAAGGAGTTTCTTGCTTGATTGCTTGTGCTAGCTCATTTGCCTGCACGACCTCACAACCAAGCCCTACAATCAAAACTCCATAAACATTTGGATTTGTGCCATGCCCAATTAAAACTTTTTTAGTTTGTGCAGCATCATAATCAAGCTGCGAACAACCATGTTGATGAGTGATGTATGCAGCTTGTGGATTGGCTCTTGCTATCTTCTCGACACATTTATTTGCACAATGTACACTAGGAATAATAATCACTTTATTACGTAACCCAAAACTCTCATCTTCTCGTCTGTATCCATATAATGTTGCATCTATCATCATATTTTCCTTTTTTCACTAAACTTCATTTTTGCAAGAAATACGCATGTATAGAAACCCACAAAAGTATTAACCTTGTAAATAGCTATAACGCAATATTCTAGGCTATTATGATTGCGTCAAATCGCCTCTGCCTCGTATTCCTTCTATATTATGTATGTGTACATGTTCACCTTTAGTAATATTGCAACTAGCCTTACCTATGGCTTCACCATATTTTATGATGAGATCACCTTTCATTATATTTTGTAGGGCAAATTTATGCCCGCTTTTAATAGATTCCAAAAGCACAACATTTCCCAATATATCCCCGCCTTTACAATCTCTCAAGGCAGTAGCAACATTATCTTTTGTACTTATCGTTATATAATCCATGTTAAACCTTTATAGAGTGCTTAAACCAACTTCTGTATCTATGGCTTTTATTATTGCCTTTGCTTTCTCCTTTTGAGAATCTAGATTCTGATATAATTGCTTATCAATAATATGCGGTGTAGCAAGATTGTGAAAATTAAATCCTCGTGCCTCTAAGAGCAAGGCATATCCAAGCGGAAAGGGGAGTGTCCCTGCAAAACGGATGGCTTTAAGAATGGATTTTTGTAATTTTTGTGCTTTTTGATAGTCTTTTGCTAAAAAGCTTGTGTAAATGCCGCTCATAATTTCTGGAAATACACCACCGCAAGAAGTCATAGAACCCTTAGCACCGCACAACAAAGCACCAAAATAATATTCCTCTCTACCCACAAAAATAGCAAAATTATCAGAGCCAGCAACATCGCTAAAATGTGCAAAATCCACAGCAGAGCCTGCAGAATCTTTCATGCCAACAATATTATCTATTCTACTTAATGCCTCAACGACTCTAAGACTTAGGGCTGGGGCAAAGAGGGGAATATTATAAATATAGAGTGGTAATGCTACATTGTTTGCAATGTAACGAAAATACGCAATCATATTATCTTCACTCAAGGGATAATAGAACGGTGGTTGTAGTAATAACGCATCAACGCCTATCTTTTTTGCCTCATGGGCTAAAGCCAATGTCTCATCATATACACATGAGCCAATACCGCTAATAACTGGGACTTTTTTGTTAGCGATATCTACACTTAACTGCATTAATGTTACTTTCTTTTCAAAATCAAGTGCCAACCCATCTCCAGCTGAACCATTACAAAAGATTCCATTAAGCCCTTGTGAGATTCCAAAATCTGCAATCCTTTGATATTCCTTAGCATATATGCTTTTGTCGCTATTGTATGGAGTGAGCATCGCAGGGAATGTGCCATGTAAAATCATAATATCTCCTCGTAGTAATGTACATATATTATTACTTATTTTATATATAAAATATTTTTTTATATATAAAATAAGTACAATAATCTATTAATTTTTACAAAAAGTAACTTATTAACAATAAATATGTATATAAAATCTACTTTATTGTCATTAAAATATCATTTTTAGAGGCTATATTACAAATGAAAATAGAAAATGTGTAAAAAAGAAAATACAGTTATTTTATACAGTACATATTTAATACGGAATCAAACAAGGATTATAAGTTTTTATGTAGGTAATTGTATCTTTAAGGCTTAGGGGATTGTCCAAAATATGTATATAAGAAAGCGTAATTGCACCCAAAAGCTTATGATTAAAAGCTGAAAATAGCGGAATAGAAATATCAATAATCCCTCGTGTATAGAAAGAACGACTTATATAAAAACTTTTATCTCGAATTTTTTTAAAAACATCATGATAAGTATGTATGCCCAATATCCTTGTCTGTTCATTTTCTGGTAAATATGCTAAAAGTAGCATACCAGAATTAGTGTGGCACATGGGCTTCGTATAGCCAATCTTAACAGAAAATCCTATTTTTGTATCAGGATAAGCACGTGCAATAACAGAAATATTGGAATCTGTCTGAATAACAAAATGACAAGATTGATGGGTATATTGACTAATTTTATCTAAAATGGGCGATACACATTCTAAAAGCGTGGAATTATCCCTAAAGTGCATGCCTAACAGAAAGATTTTATGAGTGAGTACAAAAGTTTCAGAATGTATATCCTTTGTGATGTAGCCACTCGATTGTAAAACTTGAACGATACGATAAATTTGCGAAATACTCATTTGTAACTCTGTGGCAAGATTTTGTAAAGTTACAGGAAATTTTTGTGTTGCCATAAATTCTAATATTTTCAGCCCCTTAGTTAACGCAGGTGCAGAATATTTTTGCATAATACTCCCTTTATTAAAATGATAGGTATTGATTATATCCTAATTACTTTTATGAACACTTAAGGTCAAAAATTTTGCTTGAGATTTTACAAAGAGAGTTTGGAAGTCAATCATAGAAAATCAAAGCATTTTTCTCTAATCTGCATAAAAAATATGACATAGATACAGTTAAAATAATCTAGCGTCAGAAAGCATATCGCAACCTAGTATAATATGCTTCCTCTTTTCTTGCTTTAGATATGGAATCTTGAAGGCAATGGCTTTGTATTGCTTATCGGGATTAGGAAAATTTTGCAACCATTTCTCATATAATGGTGTCATCACCTCTGCTGGGGCAATCGCGTTCACTCTTCTCTTACATTATCTTTTGCAAAAGCACAAGCCCATTCTTGTGTAAAACCAAATAGAATCTACTCGCAAGATTCTGTAGCTCATCTTAGATTAACAAATAAGTTATGGATTCTTTGTGATACAGTCCTATAATAGCAAAATGTCATAATGAAAATCCCCTTAGCTTTTTATCTCTGCTAAAGATATTTGTTATTGATTTGTTTCATAAGAAATTCATAAGAATCTTCATAGTAACATGGCTTTGCTAGAAGTTTCAATAATCATATTTTTTAAATCATTCCAACACAGCAATTTCCCACACTAATGTCTAATTACGTTAGAATCTTGTCTTGCATAATCTTAATTGGCATAATGCCAACTGATTCCACATTAACTTTGTTATTTAAGGAAATGTAATGAATTGTTACAAGGGACATATTCTTGCTCTCTTTACCATTTTTGTTTGGGGTAGTACCTTTAGTTCAACAAAAATACTTTTAGAGGATTTTAACGCCATTGAAATTCTTTTTATTCGCTTTTTTATTGCTTATATTGTACTGTTTGTCTTGCATTATAAAAGCTTGGGATTCTTAGGAAGAAATTTAGAATTTTTGTTTTTCTTGGCAGGACTTTGTGGGGCTTGTTTCTACTTTTTGTTAGAAAATATCGCCTTAGGTTATACAAGTGCTTCTAATGCTTCTTTACTTGTAGCAATAAGCCCTCTTTTTACGGTATTTCTTGGCTTTATACTATATCGCAAACCTATCACTAAACTCTTTTTATTTGGGACTATGTTAGCCTTTGTAGGCGTTGCTTTTGTTGTTTTAAGGGGAGAATGGCATTTTTCTTTCATTGGTGATGTGCTGTGCATCTTAGCTGGGCTTATGTGGTCTTTTTATACGCTTATAATAGATAAGGTTTTTTTGCGTTGCAAGAGTGAAAGTTCTCTTGCTATCACAAAAAAGATCTTTTTTTATGGACTTGTTTGCATTTTTCCATTATGGCTTTGGCAAATATGGCTTTGGCAAAGCACAATACAATACAATGCACTTGGAATAGATAGCTTTTTACAGAGATTTACTAACCCTTATAATCTTTTGAATCTAGCTTTTTTAGGTTGTGTAGCTTCTGCAATTTGCTATTTGACTTGGAATACAGCTTTGAATATTTTAGGTGCCTTAAAAGCAAGTGTGTATCTCTATGCTGTGCCAGTAATTGGTGTGTTTGTAGCTACAATAAGCCTTGGTGAAACAGTAACTTTATCTATGATTGTTGGAGGTTTTTTAGTGCTCTTTGGTTTGTTTATAAGTCAAAGGGCATAGAAATATTTGGCGTAAGATATTTGGTGTTCAAGAAATTTCAATTTTGTCAGAAAAGACAGAGTTTGTTGAGATTATAAAGTGGATTGAAAGAATCTGTGTTTGTGATGCAATGACTGTGAAAATATTGAGTATCGTATCTGTCATTCTTGTCGTTAGATTCTTGAAATCTCATAGATGTGAATGTAGGTTTTGATAGATTTTTAAGACATCTTTATGTTTTTCTAAATATTTTTGAGTGCTTGAGTATCTATCTTGCGTATAAAATACCAAAAGCAACTCACGGTATCACAATTCTTTAATAGATATTCATGTTTTCATTTTAGTTACAATTATAGTATTTGTATCGTAGCCAAGCTTATATTGGTGATTATGTATAATATTTATTATCAGCATTGATATCTTTTGTATTATCTAGGGCTAGAAGTCTAAGTCATTTTCTACATTTAAGCTGTCTTGTTTTTGAGTTTTATTTGCATTCCTTCCTTTCTCACACTTACCTCCTGTTGTTATACTAAGTCCCATCTTGTTATGTCTCTTATTTTTGTGATGTTGAGTGAATGCAAAATATTTTTACTTATAGGTTTACGTTTGTATCTCATACAACCTTATTGTATAGACTTTATACTAAAGCTTACAAGAGTCATGACTAAAAATTGTTAATGATAGTTTCCTACCAAGCCAAGTAATTAAAATAATGTAGAATAGCGAGAAATACAAGCAGTGAATCATATCAAGGATAAAAATACTTTTTTATGGACTTTTTAGGCTTAAGAATACCAAGAATCACAAGAAAGTAAATGTATTGTCGGATTTAAAAAGCATTGATTTCAAAAGCGATCCATTGTATCTTCATTCGTGATACATAGTTGCTTTGATATGTATCACTGGGAATATAGACGAAATGTTATAGAATATCGTTCGTTATCCATTCACACGAATCACGCAAAAAAGTGAAATTTATGCATTACATAATCAAATATATCTTTATGTATGAGAAGCAGAATCTCTACATAAAGCATTAAATGTTTTTGGTATGATATGAGCAGTCTTTATACCGTCGTCTAATAATTGCATGGTTTTTATCAGTATAGTGTCAATTTCTTTAGAGGAAAGCTTATTGGTTGGTTTAGGAATAATGACATAATTTTTATCCCAAGTTGCCCATTTTATCGTATCATATTGCGAATAAAGTCCAATAGTAGGGATAAAAAGATTGGAAGCTATATGAATTGGTCCTGTGCTTGGACTAATAACGCAGCTCATTCGAGCGATTATTTCAACAAGATATAAGATGTCATTACCATTCCTATAGATTAAACATCTCTCATAAAGCATAGAATCTTGTGAAAGTTTTTGCATAAAATCATCATGCACACTATCATAGGTAACCACCACAATAACATATTGTGGATTAGCAATAAGCTTTTTTATTAAGTTAAGCCAATCATCAAGCTGTATAGTATGGCTTGCAGTCCAGCAAAATGGATTTACCATAATATAAAATTGCTTGTATGATTCCTTACCTCCTGCAGTTATTTCATGTTTCAAAGATTTTTTAAAAAAATCTGTGATTACTTCTTTGTGTATTGTAGCAGTTCGTATGCAGCTTTGAGAAAAATCTACATCTGTAATCTTAGAATCATACAGTCTAGGATTAATTTTACGAATAAGTGTACAAAGATTCTGTATGCCATCTTGCTTGCGATATTTAGGCAAATATAAAAGTGGAATTGTTTTGTATCGTTTTGAAAATAAAGTAGCAATTTTAGTTGTTGTAATGATTGTTCGACAATTTGTCCTTGATAGGACATGTAAAAATTTCCTCTTTGGATTACTCAAAATTATATAATCACAATGATAACTATTCACCAAATCTATATGATGAGAAGTAATCTCTTTACCTATATCGATACATTCATCGACGAAACTAAGGTATCGACACAAGTTGCTCATTAACGCATTGCCAAACACAATGAGTTTGCATTCATAGATTTTTTTAAGACAAAAAAAACCTGATATGGCTTTTACATTATCACCTAAGCCATAATGATGCACAAACCCAACAACCAAAAAGACTCCTTCCACATCAACATATTATCAGTAGCTATACTAATACATAATTGATACTTTCTATTTTAACATCTTTTGTAATTATAGAAAGCATTTCTTTTCTTTACTGTCCTTCTAATCATGTTATGTATGTTCGTTTGTTAACAATAAAATACTTATTGATTAATAACAAATATAATATACACATACAATCATCATAGACAAGTATGATGTAATTTCATTACAGTATACTACAACGTATCATAAAATAATACATACTCTTTTGATTTATTGCTATCATAATACTATCTTGGGTCGGCTATCACACCTTCTAGTGCACTTTGTGCCACAACGGCGGCATTTGCAAGATAGACTTCTGAAGTCCTTGCTCCCATTCTCCCTATAAAATTACGATTAGTAGTAGAAATACATTTTTCATCATCACCCAATATTCCCATATATCCACCTAAACATGCTCCGCAAGTTGGATTACTAATTAATGCTCCAGCATCTAAAAGTGTATCAATGTATCCAGCTTGATGTGCTAATTTATAGATTCTTTGTGTCCCGGGAGTAACGATAAGCCTCACTTTTTTATCAATCTTCTTACCCTTTAGAATCTCACTTGCAATTTTTAAATCACTCAAACGACCATTTGTGCAAGAACCAATAAAAGCCTGTTGTATCGCTATTTTTTCTTTACTAGATTCTGAAATACTTTTACCATTACTTGGTAAAAATGGATAGGCTACCATAGGCTCTAATGTGTGTAAGTCAATGTGAATATCTTGTGTATAAGTGGCATCAGCATCGCTATAATGAAATATTGGTTCACTTCTCAATCCATTATTGAGTTCTCTTACTTCTTGCAAAAAAGCTTTTGTTGTAGAATCTGCGGCAATAATACCATTTTTTGCTCCAGCCTCAATAGCCATATTACACAGTGAGAATCTATCATCCATGCTTAAAGATTCTATTCCATCTCCACAAAATTCGAGTGCTTGATATAAAGCACCATCAACTCCCAAGATTCTAATAACTTCTAAAATCAAATCTTTGCCGCTTACCATTTTCTGCAATGTTCCACTAAATGTAACTTTAATGCTTTTTGGAATCTTAAACCAATTCTTTCCCGTTATCATAGCATAAGCCAAATCTGTACTCCCCATACCCGTGCTAAATGCCCCCAAAGCTCCATGGGTACACGTATGAGAATCTGCTCCAATAATTACATCACCACTTACCACTAAGCCTTTTTCTGGCATGAGTGCATGTTCAATCCCCATATCTCTTTCATCAAAAAAATATTCTAAGTCATGTTTTAATGCAAAATCTCTGCTAATACGTGCTTGATTAGCTGACGCAATGTCTTTTGCTGGGATAAAATGGTCCATGACAATAGCAAAATTTTTGGGCTTAGCTAACTTTTTTGCACCAACTTTTTCAAATTCTTTAATTGAAATTGGCGTTGTAATATCATTCCCAATAACCATGTCAATATCGCATTCCACAATATCATCAGCATATACTTTTTTGCCTACATGATGACTAAAAATCTTTTCTGTAATAGTTTGTCCCATTTTGCTTCCTTACATATTCATAATATTTACATTACATAAAGAATTATAATACATTAAACATTTTACAAAAGTCAAGCGAATTATAAATAATACGTGATATTAACTGATTTTTTGTAATAGATTTGAGAGCTTTAGCGTACCCTACAAATGTTATAATTCTATGCAAATGTTATAATTCTATGCACATTGCATGAGCTTTAGTCTGCTAGATATTCTTACATAACTTTGAATCGCAGCACATAAAAATACAAAATCTCAAATCTCTCTAATGCTATCACAAAAATATGACTTACATTGCAATGGATATGAGATTGAAATTGACTGCAAACATATATTTACATTTGTTAAGAATGTGGGGATTCAATGTCATGTAATAATGCTTTTTTGCATTAAATCTCCTACATAATCCTTTCTATACTACATATTTTTACAATACGATAATCCAATAGTTCAGTGCTATACAAAATGCAATAAATAGTATGGATTCATAGGAATTATTATATGTAACAGTGCATGTATCTGTTAATAAAAATATCTATCCAATTTGATATAATGTGAATCATATTACATGCAAACATTACAGAAATTTATTAGCTTAAAAACTTATTTCATATTACTATAAAACCCATAATTTCTATTTTGTAAGGAATAGTATTGCAATATTTTTATCATCAATACATTAAAAAATATATACATATTTATGACCCCGGATATTTCAGCTTTTTTTATGCTCTAAAGGCTATGGTAGCTATTAGTCTAAGCGTTGTATTGCATTATTTTATATTTGGACCACAAGTTTTAGTGTGGGCTGGTATGACACCTATGCAAGTCTTCTTTCTCAATGCTACCCTAAGTCAACAAGCTGATAGAAAGCTGCACATGCTGGGCTTTGCTATTTGTTCGACCTTTGCAGTTGGATTTTTTACACTCCTAGCACAAAAGGCTTTGGGTAGTCATAATTTGAAAGATGTCTGGTGGCTTGCCTTGCCTGTCTTATTTTTAAGTTTTATGGTTGGTATGACAAGGGCGTATTCGCTTGATATATATCGCATGTTTGTACCTGTTATCGTAAATTCTTTAGTTGCGGCAATTTATGTTGATTCTCATGTTTTTGTCCCCATACAACAAAGCATGTTTGTGGTATTTAGCAGTGCCATGATTGGCATTGTGATTGGATTTTTATTACTCAATAATCCGGGGAATTACGGAAAATACACACAAGTTTATTATCCACTCGTATTGAATCATTTGCAAAATATGGTACAACATCTTGATTCAGAAAAAGAGTTTGCCCACTATAAACATCTCACATTTTCCATGATTCATAATATCAAGCAAACCTTACACATAAAATCAACGCTCTATAATGATACCTATATGATTAAAAACATTAAACGTGCCTTATTTTATATTTACAGAATAGAAGATATTTATCTTATGGTACACATTCTACCGCAATATAAAATAGCCAAACAATATCCCTTATTACAGAAGGAAATCGCACAAAACCTTGATATTCTAAGTAAAATCTTTATCGGGAAAATCCCAAAGATTCAAAGGCAAGAAGCTGATAAATTTATGAGTATTTCTTTATCTCACGCTAAAGAAAATGCCTTGCAAAATATAATAAAGATTCTCTATTTTAAATTCGAATCATTTTGTAAGGTTGGACGCAATGCCGATTCTGCATTCAATCCTCCTGAAAAAAAGAAACTAAAGGATATTATAAAGGCTTTTCATCATAATAATGCTACTTTTCGCTTTAGCATTAAATACGCACTGGCTATTGGTTTATCACTCCTTTTTGCCACACTCTTAAATATTAATCGCGGAATATGGATTAGTCTTGGTGTGGTAAGTGTAGTGCGTCCATCAGTTGGGGGTATGCAAAATATCAGCAAGGAATACATCATAAGTGCAACCATTGGCATTGGCATTGGCATTGTCTTTTCTATTTTTGCTAATACTATTGCTTTTTATTCATTATTTATTCTTATCATCTTTCTTATCGTGTATTTACGTGTGTTTCCTTTTTGGCTCTGGTCTGGCTTTATGATGTGTGGTTTTGTCATGATGTATTCAATCATGTATGAAGATTTTTTATATTATGTGCTTGATAGATTATTTGATATTGGTGTGGGAATCCTCTTTGCTATACTTGTTTTTACAAAATTATGGCCTAGATTTTCTCATGATAATCTCAAACCACTCTTACATAAGCAAATTACTATTCTTAAAGACATATTTAAACTACTAAGGGAATCAAAAGAATATAATGTACCGCTTAATAATCAAAGCCTACAAATCAAACATGCAGATTTTCTACATAATATTGAAGAGCTAAGAAATACATTAAAAGATTCTAAAAGTGAAAAATCTAGCACACGTAATTACATTGCAGTATATGGATTTGATCTTATTGAATCACTTGAATCATTGATTCTAAAAACAAACGAGCTCACACAATTATCAGAAGAATTTGATGAAACAAAACGAGAGCTTTATATTAATGATATTAAGGCACTTGAGGTTCGTTTTGAAATGATTGAGAATCTTTTATCAAATACCTCACATTTTTTCAGATTCGACGCATTTAATGTATTTGCAAGCGATACAAATAGCTATTTCTCATGGATTACTCATCAAATTTTTCAAAATCAAAATCAACTTTATACATTGCTCAATGAGAATCATATTAGTATTCCAAATTAGATTCTATGAAACAATAGATTGTAGTAAATCAAATATGATGGTGTGCAATAATAAAATAAAAACTTTCAAGATAGCTTTGTATAGTAAGATGAGAATCTTTTTTATATGCCTTATCAAACCCTGTTCCGTGGTCTGGACTTGTACGTAAAATAGGTAAATTAAGGCTTACATTAATGCTCCTATCAAAATAGAGTGCTTTTAGCGGAGCTAATCCACTATCATGATACATGGCAACAAAAAATGTAAATTTATCTCTATTGCTTGGAATAAAGGCAGAATCTGGAGGAATTGGTCCTATAAATATTTCCTGCCCTAATGTTGCATTCATATATTCAATACATTCTTGAATGACTGCGTCCTCATTACCCAATACACCATTATCGCCAGCATGAGGATTGACACCCAATACTGCGATTTGTAAATCTTTTGTCTTAGAATCTTTTTTTACAAGATATGTTGGCATGTTTGTTTCTTGCTGTATTGCATGAGATTCTGTGGGTGATGATGAAAGTGTCATGGCTGAAAGCTGATGAGAATCTTTTGTATCAAGTAGACGTGCTACCATTTTTGCTGTAATGCTATTTTTCTTTACTGTTTCTGCTTGCATTTTATGCCGTATGGTCGCATAGTCATGGGCGACTGTATCTGATTTTCTTACATATTCTTGCTTATGAGAATCTCCGTCATGTAACATTGTAGGAGTTTGTATAGCAATGAGAGAAACATAAACATCATGCAAGAATTGTTGCAATGAATCTTTATTAATATGAGACACAACCTCTCGTAATGGGATATGGTCTGTATAAAGCAGCACAAACATCTCTTCACAACCAAGCATCATAATGGCATTTTTATGAAATTTTTCCCGTAAATAGTGTGTATGCCCAGCATACGGTATGCCAGCAAGATTCCACGCATATTTACTAATAGGCAATGTTACCAATCCAGCATGATTGTCTATACTTAATTGTAAAGCGGCACAAAATGATTCAAAACTATAACGTCCACTTTGTGCTGTTGGGATTCCACTCTTAATACTAATATTTGTAGAATCTAATTCATAAAGCTCCATTTTTGGCATCGGGATACCCAATATTTCAGAAGCTTGTGTAAGTAGCTCATGACTTATGCAATAAATAGGATTGCACCATTGTGCTACAATATGATGGCTACGTAATATAATCTCCAATCCTATACCATTTATATCACCACAAGAAACATAAATCGTGGGCTTTTTGAGTTTCATGTTTGCTATATAGTGTTTAAGGTGATTTGGGTCATTGTGAGCTACTGTATTGTGAGTATCCCTAAGAATGTGAGGTATCATTGGAAGAGCTTTTATTGCTTCTTTGGTGTCATGTGGATTATCATGCGATGTGGTATGCTCTATATGTGTTAGTTCATTGAGTTTTTGCAATGATTCGAGACTGTCATGAGTGATGGTATTAGCTCTTGTGGTAAGATTACTATTTCGTATCGTATCAATATGTGGCTTTTTTATACCCATATCTTGTCCTTATGTCTATAACTGTATAGTAGAAAGTGTAATGATACAGTTTATATGTTTTACTATAGTATTTATTGTATCACAAAAATCAGCAATGATACAAGGTGTATGTAGTAAATGTAATATTGTTGACTATCATATAAATAATGTAGTATGAAAGATACGATGAAATATAGCAGCATACCAATAACATATACTAATTCCTATTTTTCTCTTTTAAGAGTTTAGTTATATATCTAGGTATAGTCTTTGGTATAAGGAGTAGATATTCATAGATACTATAGGCTACTCTTAGGCTTAGGATTC
>CASFZH010000021.1 GCA_949299115.1 uncultured Helicobacter sp.
GGACAGAGCAAATTGGGATTAGTATGGAATCTAAAAAGCGTATAGCCTATTTTTTCTTTTGTATAAGCACTCTCTTTGTGTGTGCTTTCTTTGGATTCTTTCTTTACTGCACACTCCACTTTGTGCAGCGATTTGTAGCTTAAGCCTACCTACCTTGCCATCATTTCTAAATTTATCGACATAATACATAGCTATTGTGCTTAGCACAACTCCAGCCGTTGCTGTGATAGAAAGCACTATGGAATCGGCGATAGTCTTTCCTGTAAAAAGCATCTCAAAAGCAAGTATGATGTTTAGTGCCGGGACTGTCATTAGCTAGTTTTTTAAGAATTGGCTTACTAGCTTTTTATAAGCACATTTGCAGCCTCACGGAAAATATAATGCTCTGTGATAGCATGTAGTGCAATGATGTCTTTTTGTTCTTCTGGAAACTGTGCCTCAAGATATTTTAACTCTTGCAAGGATTTTTCTAAATCCATATCAATCTCTAAACACAATGATTCTACTTTGTCAAGCATCTCTAGCTCATTATACATCTCATTATAATCTGTGATGATTCTATTATCTGAAGTGTTCTTTCTGTCATTATTTACCCTTTGAATCTTGCATAATACAGAATCTTTTGTTATCTTCATAGGTGTAATTATCCAAGCCATCTCTTTATATAATGTAACCACAAAAATACAGCAGCAATATTCTACAATGTAGATTCTAAGAATAACCCAAAGGAATGATATAAGAAAAAGAGATTATGTGATTTTAAGTGAATTGTATGATTATGAGAGAGTTTAGGGAGATTCTATGCAATTAGTTTTTTGGAAATTTTTACAATTATTTTGTATGAGTGTGAGTTTTTTAGGAGGTATGACAATGGCAGAGACTATGCAAATACTACTAGAGTTTGAAGATAAGCAAGTTAGAGTAGAGCTAGAAGATAACAAAGCAAGTAGGGAGTTTATGGCACAACTACCATTAAACCTAGAATTTAGCGATTATGCAGGTAAAGATATGCAAGTAAAGAAAAGGTAGCACACTTACAACAATCCCTAAGTGTGAGAAACACATTAGGTTATGACCCACAAATTAGAGATTTCTTTTACTTCGCTCCTTGGGGCAATATAGGGATTTTTTATGCTAAACAGCCACCATATAATGGACTAGTCTATCTTGGCAAAGTCTTAGAATCTAAGAGTGGCAAAAATGGTGCGGAGATTCTAAAAAATATCAAGAAAAATTTTATGATACGTATTGATACATGACATTTGTAGCACAAGGCATTGTGTGGGATTGTGGATTCTACAATTTTAATGAGATTCTAATCACTAGAAACGATAGCCCAAAGATACAGTAGCGATACGTAATTGCCCTACCCCACCACTTGCATAAATACTTCTCGCACTATCTTTAAAGGTATTGCTAAAGGCAAAGCCAATATCAAAGTTATTAAAGTTATATTTCGCCCCTACCCCTATCATATAGCCATCACTATCGGGGATTCCAATCGCATATTGTGGTACAGGAGCATGGTCATAAGCAGCTGATAACATGAGCTGTAGTCTCTTGCCAATATAAGTAAGCCCGATTCTAAATGTGTCTGTATCAACCCAGCCAGACCCCATAGCCACCGCACTAAAGTCAGCTAAGGCTATCATACCTGCTAACTGTTCTTGACTAAAGCCTCCTGCCACACTCCCATCACTTGCAACAAAGCTTGTCCTGCTCATATCAGGATTCCTACATATTCCTCCTCCAGATTGTGCGGTAGCTCTATCAACTTCTTGAAAGCATATGTCAAATTTATTCCCCTTACTCCAAAAAGTCCGCTCATAGGTAGCCTCAAGGCGAATACGTCTTAAAGAATCAATCCAAAAATCATGCGAATACGCCACTGTCAGAATCTCGGGCATGTTTACATAAAGATACAACGGGCTTGTCATGGTTACACTTCCGATACTTCCACCAATGACAGTCTCGGCACTTACACTCCCTTCAAAAGTCATAGGCACGGTAGAATCATACTTGACAGAAAACATCCCGTTTTTCCCTACTCTAAGGCTAGCCGCCGCACGAAAGCCAAAGCCAAAGGCAGAGCCATCGCTTTTTTGCACGACTTGACTAGTCCCAACAAGGCAGGTTTGGATATTAGCTACCATAGCTTTGATAATAGCAAGCTTTATGGCATCGATATTATTTGGGTCTGGATTCCCTGGTCCACCTAAGTTTGGTAATTTTAATATATCCTTGATAGCATTGTAAGCAAGAGAATTACCTGCTATCCCTGCTAACATACTATCCATTTCTGGAGGGACAAGCCCACTTGGTAATCCTGTAAGCCCATCAAAGGCGACATCTGGGTCAAATGAAGGAGTGCAGTTACCTCCTTCATTACCCGTTTTATTATCAGTTAAAACTCCATTATTAGATAAAATATTGCTATTTCCAGCTTGTTGCTGTGGTGTGCCAAGTGGGACATAGACGACATTATTAAATTTCCCCATGCCATAGAGCACACGAGGACCTATAGCGATACTAAAAATATCTTTATAAGTATAAGAAATAGGTAAAGAAAACTCTAAAAGAAAGATAAAAACATCTTGGAGAAACTCTCCTCCTTTCCCATTCCAATTCATACTAAGCCCACTTGGGGCAATTACACTTGCCCCAATATTAAAGCCATTATAGTTTTTAGATTTATAAAAGAATTTGGGTAATACGAAGTTAGTATCGCCTGTGCTACCGCTCACTAGGCTTGTATCAGCAGGGGTATGCTCTAGGGCTACATAGTCTGGGATATTAACACCAAAACTTGTTAAAGCTCCTTTTAATGTGCCAAGCAATCCCCCATAATCCATATAAGTAACAGAGCTAAGTCCCTGATTAGTTGTCCCGACATTGAAATTAAAGCCGGGGATATTTAGCAGTGATACAGCAAACTCAAATTCATGCTTATTCTCCCCCCAATTATTTGTAAAGCCCATATTAGCAGGATTATAATAACTTGCATCAGCCCCTCTTGCTCCCGCCACATACGCAGAGCTTAGAGCGGTAGCATTTAAGCTTTGCTCTTGGACTTTGAATCCATTAGCAAAGCTTATACTTAAAGAGGTAAAGGCTATAGTAGGATAGAGCAAAAAGATACATCGTGTAGAATCAAAAAAGCTAAAAAATCGTAATGTATTTCGAAGCTTTTTTATATTTGATGTATCATAAAATCGTAATTTAGAACGAACCAGATTCTTCATTTTGTTAATCTCTCCATGTTTAATCTCATAAGTTTTACCCTAACCTATGTTGCAAAAACTTAGAAATTATAACAAAAAATATATCGGAAAATCAACAAAATTTTATAGCACAAAACTAAGATTCCAAAAAAAAAAAAAACAATATTCGTGATTTTTAAAGTTTTTATTATTTTTTTCGTATTTATTACGCTAAAAGTAAAGTCGTCCAATGAAGTATCAATATACAATAACATGTTATTGTATAACATTAAAAAGGTTTCTTCATACTAAAAGTACATGTTATGCTTATGTGTTGCTATAATTATTGCTCTATAGCATAAAATAAGTTTGCTAAACTTGTAATTGCGAATGTGATAATTGTCAATACATGTGTATAAAAATACCATAGAATCAATGGTGATAGATTGATTAAGATTCTCACTATACAATAATAACGAATAACGCAACATAGTAATAATACAATAGCATTACAGGATATGGCATAATGTAGAATTTGCATGATATATCACTGTAATTTTATATTCAATAAGGGATTAGCATGGCATATCTCATTTTTGTATGCACTCTACTTTGCATTTACTGTCGTCCATTTGGACTACCGATATGGATCTTTAGCACACTTGGGGCAGTTTGTGCTTATGTCTTTGGGGTAGTAAGCCTAGCAGACATCGCACTTGTGTGGGAGATAACAAAGCCTAGCACTCTTGCACTCATCGGGCTAATACTACTTACCCTTGCCTTTGAAAAGCTTGGATTCTTTACTCACCTTGCACAATATATCGCTCCACAGCATTCCGCTATCAGTACTTGGAAAATTTTTGTATTTCTCATACTTTTGGGGAGCGTGATTAGCATTATCTTTGCTAATGATGGTGCGATTTTGGTCTTAACTCCGCTTGTGTATTGGCTTTTTAACACGCAAGATTCTAAGCTAGAATCTCAAAATAATCCAAATTCTAAGCTTCTATTAGCACCTAGTAATGTTCAAGATTCTATGACCATGCAAGATTCCCATAACAAGCAAGATTCCCAAAAAATTTTAGAATCTCATAGCTTAGATTCTAAAAACCAAGATTCTAATACACATGATTCTAAAGCTATACAACATGCTGAATCTCTATATAATTGTAAGGGTAATCACATAGATATATCTCAAGACAAACCTATTACCTCTAATGCTACAAATAAGACTATTTTACACAAGATTATTTCATACAAGTCTACTTTGCAAGGCTCTAGCTCTCTGCTAGAATCTCATCTGTTAGAAACTCATCTGCTAGAAACTCACAAGCAAGATTCTCAAAACAAAACCACCAAAACCTTGCAAAACTCTCAAGAGAATCAAGCTTGCAAGGATAGACAAGATTCTCATAACAAGCAAGATTCTATTTCACAAAATTCTCATAGACATATTTTCACACCTCTAATGATTTTCTTGCTGATGATGAGCTTTGTGAGTGATTTTGCCTCCAATGCTCTTGTGATTTCTAATCTTACCAATATTATCACGGCAGAAATGTTTCGCCTAGAATTTGTTGCATTCGCTTCTATTATGGCATTACCCCAAGTCTTTGCGTTACTCATTTTTATTGGCATAGCATGGCTACTTTTTAGACATTATTTACCCAAAAATCTTAGCTTCCACACTCACACTGATACCCCACATTACCCAAACCCTCATAACTCCTTTGATAATTCATATCCCGATAATTCGCCCTATAATACTCAATATTACAGCCCACACTATCCCAATTCGTTTGCCATGCCACTTAATAATACTTTTAATAACCCATCTATGCCGAGTAAATATGTCCATCCACAATCTATCAATTTTACCTATCCATATTCTATTCAACCGCATTCTATCTACCCACATTCTAAGCTAAAAAAAATTGCGCCAAAACCCACGAAATACACTTTAGCTTTATGTTATACTCTCATTATTACCCTTTTGGTAGGTATTATCATCGGGCAAAGATTTGATGTGCCTTTATATGTCTTTTTATATCTCACAAGCACAGTGGCTCTGTGCTATGGAGCATTTCTAGGCTATATCAAAACACAGAATCTTCTGCAAGAGACCCCTTTTTCAATCATCATCTTTAGCCTTGGGTTGTTTGTAGTTGTGTTTAGCATAAAAAATGCTGGTGGGTTAGAGTTTCTTCATATAATGTTAGAATCTCTTGCTAAACACTCTATCTTGACACAGATTTTTAGCATAGGCTTCCTATCTGCCTTTGGCTCTAGCGTGATAAATAACTTGCCCATGGTGCTTTTAGGCAATCTCGCATTAGAATCTTTCTCTTTAGAATCTCTTTCCCAAGTTTCTTCTACCACAGATTCTATCCATAAACAAGCCTTAGTTTCTGCACATCTGCTTGGCTGTAATATCGGCTCTAAAATCACTCCCATAGGCTCACTCGCCACTTTACTTTGGCTCAGTAAGCTCTCTATATATGGGGTAAAAATCCCTATTTTATATTATATGGGGTTTGCCTGTATCCTAAGCCTCTGTGTGCTATGTGCTGCCCTTTTTGGATTGTGGGTAAGTTTAGTATTTCTTATTTAAATCTTTTTCAAGCAAAATGAATAACATATTGCCACTTTTATATCTCCCGCTCACACAAAATCATTGCATACGTTACTCCATTTGAAACAAATTTTCTATTGAATGGCTATAAATATAGTATTAAACCTTATTCATTTGCCTTTCTCAAAAATTTTCAATAACACTCTCATCAATGTTTAAAGGCTCTCTTAGCAGTATCACAAATTTATCATAATCCTAGCGACTTGAGTTATCAATCTTGATGACAACATTTTTATTATCTTTTAAAGTTACTTCTTAAAGCGATTCTGTTTATATTTATGTGCATTCATTGCCTTATTATCTGCAAAAGTTTTCTATTTTAATAAAAATATCAATTATTTTTCAACATTTATCTAAAAACTCTTTTCACTTTAAATCAAGATTATGATTATTCGTAGCCAATTTGCCGCAATCCAGCTTTGTTTTTACTCCAGTTTCGTATTGTTCTAACATATAATTCTAAGAAAACTTTATTTTCATGGATAATTTCACATTTTTTTCGTGCAAGAATACCCAAGGATTTTATTGTAGCCCCGTCTTTTCCAATTATCATAGACTTTTGGGAATCTTTTTCAACGATGATTTGTGCTTTTATGTATAAAATATGCGGCTTCTGTGTTATTTTTAGTATTTTTATATCACTTTGATATGGAATCTCATCACTAAAACGCTCAAAGATTGCCTCTCTAATGGCTTCCTTATAAATATCACGCATCATTGTTGTGCTTATAATGCTGCTATCATAAAAATGCGGGTGTTGTGGGATATTTTTAGCAATTTCTAATAATAGTGCATTTTTCTGCAATGCACTAGGCGAACAAGCCTGTAATGGAATCAAAGAAAGATAATGGGATTGATATTTTTTATATTGTTGCAGACACACTAAAAGTTCATCTTTCGACAACAAATCAATTTTATTAAGAACAAGAATATGTTTTTTCTTATATTTTTGTAAAAATTCTCGATAGTGTTGGATTTCACGTGGATTCTTGCTAGCAACAGCAATAAATAAACTTATATCAGAATCTCCTATTGCCTTTAATGCCTCATTTATCATGTATTCATTCAAAAGTTTCGTGCTTACATGTAAACCGGGTGTATCAATAAAAATGATTTGAGAATGAAATGTTTCATTCTCAAATGGTACAATAAAATCCATTCGTTTTCGCGTTGCATTTGCCTTTTTTGATACAAGAGCCAATGGGCTTTGCACTAGATTATTAAGCAATGTAGACTTTCCAGCGTTTGGACGACCTACGACACTTACAAAACCGCTTGTGATTATTTTAGTATGATGTGTATTCACATAAATCCTTAGACATAATTTGTATTATATTCACACAATATAAAAGTATTAAAAATCATAGTATAGAATTTCTCTATCATATCAATAGTTTATAAACTATAATTGTAGCTTTGTTATAAATTGTATAGAATATTATTTCTTAAGGATTACTTTGCATCTTTATATTCATATTCCTTTTTGTGATTCTAAATGTGGCTATTGTGCATTTTTTTCTAAAACAAATCAAGAACACTTTATTGCTCCCTACTTCCAAGCTTTAATCAAAGATTTACAATACCAATTAGAGCATTATAAGATACAAAATGTTACTAGTATTTTTATTGGCGGTGGAACTCCTAATTTCGTAGATTCTAAATATTATGAGCCTCTTTTTGCATTACTTGCCCCCTTGTGTGCAGAAGAATGTGAGATTACACTAGAATCAAATCCCAATCTTTTAACAAAAGAATGGTTACTTGATTTAAAAGAGCTTGGTCTCAATCGTTTAAGTTTGGGGATACAGAGTTTTTATGAAGATAAATTAAATCTCCTAGAACGCAAACATTCTCAAAAAGATATTATATATGCTTGCAATCTCGCATGTAAATATATAGATAATGTAAGTCTTGATTTAATCTATGATTGTGCTTTAGATTCCAAAGAACGTCTTAAGAATGAATTACAATATGTGTTACATCTTGGGATACAACATCTTTCAGCGTATAGTTTGAGTATTGATAAAGATTCGCATTTTAGTAGAAATAATCGCCATGATACCCAATCAAGCGAAAGTTTTGGAGAGTTTATTAGAGATTATTTATATTCTTATAACTTTAAACAATATGAGGTATCAAATTTTACAGATAGTAAAAAATGTAAGCATAATTTAGGATATTGGAATGGCAATGAATATTTAGGCGTTGGGACAAGTGCAGTAGGCAGAATAGGCTACGAACGTTATACTTGTATAGCAAATATAGAATCATATATACAAAATCCCCTGCAAAAACATATTGAAATATTAAATGATAATATATTACAATTTGAAGCAGTATTTTTAGGATTAAGAAGTGAAGTTGGAGTGCCAAAAGACATTGTTGACACACAAAAATTAGCAATAGTATGTGATGAAAAGCTATGTTATGAAGATGAGCAAAGAATTTATGCAACAAACTTATTCTTAGCTGATAGTTTGGCACTTTATCTTGTGAAATAAGATTATTAAGAAAATAAAATATTTTTGTTATAATCTCTTTAATCTAAGTAATAAGGATATATAAATGATTATTGATGACACATTGCTTAATAAACTTGAAAAACTCGCGATGATTCAAATTCCAAATAACAAACGCGAGGCTTTCAAAGATGAACTTACGGAAATTGTTGCAAAAATGGATACATTACAAGAAGTAGATACGCATCATATTGCTATACAAAATCATCAAACAACACCAATGCGTGAAGATACCATTCAATATGCAAATATACGCGACCATATTCTTTCACATGCACCAAAATCCCAAGATGGATATTTTATAGTGCCAAAAATTTTGGATTAATTTCTATTAAATGTATAAACACAATACTTTACAACATGTTGCTATTATTATGGATGGTAACGGGAGATGGGCAAAATCTCGCAATAAAGCACGGAGAGAAGGACATAAAGCAGGGGCAAATAAAATCATTGAGATTACACAAGCTTGTATAGCATTACATATTCCTAATCTTACACTATATGCGTTTTCAACTGAAAACTGGAATCGTCCTAAAATGGAAATAAACTTTCTCATGCAACTTTTGGAACAATATCTTGATACAGAAAAATATCGATACATAGATAATCAAATACGCTTTAATTTCATTGGAGATATTAGTAGATTCCACAAAACATTACAACATAAATTATTACATCTCAAAGAGATTACACAACATTTCACAACTCTAACACAAACACTCGCTATTAATTACGGCTCACAAGATGAGATAGCACGTAGCATGTTAAAAATATTGCACAAAGTGAATGCCCATCAAGAAATAGATAAAGTCAATATTTTACAAGAAATTGCAAAGAATCTTGATACCCATCCACTTCCAGCAGTAGATATGTTAATCCGCACAGGAGGTGAAAAAAGGCTTTCTAATTTTTTATTGTGGCAATCAAGTTATGCCGAACTTTTCTTTAGCGACACCTTATGGCCAAATTTTTCAACACAAGAATTAGAAAGTATGGTGCAAGAATTTCATTTGCGTATAAGAAAATTTGGAGCTATTGAATCATAAATGCATCATAAAATAGTGTGATTGATACATTTATATTGTTGCAAAAAAGCCTGTATATGTCTATCCTCACCCTTTATTGTAAGCTTGACATGAGATTCACAAAAGGTTTTGCTAACAATCTCTAAATGATACTGCTTTATTAAATGTGTAATATAATTGTATTGCGAACTTTTATCTTCCAAATCTAAAAATGAATGTGCATGATATTCAATCAATAAACCATCATTTTTCAATGTAGTACATGCGTTTAAGATAGCTTGCGTGTAGGCACGGACAAGACCACCTACTCCTAGTTTTGTGCCACCAAAATAACGAACACATACACATAGTATGTTGATGATTTGCTCTCCACGCAATACTTCTAACATAGGCATACCAGAGCTACCCTTTGGCTCACCATCATCATGGCTACCCTCCACAATATGATTATAGGCATTTAAGATTCTGAAAGCTTCTACAAAATGCACTGCTTTTTTATGTTCTTGTCTAAGTAGATGTATGATGTTTGCTTTTTGTTGTTTAAAGTGAGTGAGTATGTCTTGATGTTGTGGTAATACACTAACAGAAAACGTATAGACTAAAAATTTCGACCCTTTGCTTTCATAATAGCCAAAAGGCTTTTGTACCACAGAATCATATATTGTTGGTATGTTAGGCAAATGATACATTAATCACCATATTTCACTGAATAAAACCTTTACCAACTCGTCCAACATTATTTATATTAAAATTGAGATTTTCAACATAAATACTATCATCGATAAATACCTGTGTCGCCTCTAATATGAGAGTTGATGAGGTTTGACTAAAATGCAAAATATCTCTAAAATCACAAAAGAAAGCCACCAATGCCCCTTTTACTATGGGTGGATACTGTGTGTTGATAGATTCTAAAGGAATATTATAAGTCATGGCTTCACTTACATTATAGGGCAATTCATTGCTTGTTTGTTGCATAGATTCTAAAAATTGTGATTGCACTGTGCAAATTGTGGCTTTTTTAGTAAGCTTGACATTAGTTAGGGTGTCTTTTAGCTCTCCGCTACTTTTATTCATAATACTAATACCAAAAATAACGGGTGTAGCACAAAGTGGAGCAAAAAAACTAAAGGGAGCAAGATTTACCACATCTGCATTGCTCTTAGTGCTAATCCATGCAATGGGTCTAGGGGTAATCGAATTGCTTAAAATTTTATAATTTGCAAGAGGAGTAGAATCTGAAAATGTCAGTAACATACTGTTTCCTATTAATCTCTAGACTATATATTCAATAAGGGAATATATTCAAAAAAATATGATACTACAAAAATAGAGCCAACACACAACACTACACAACCAAAAATAATCATTTTAATTGGGAGTGTGGCATTATCTTCATATTCTTCTTTACCAATTAGAGGTGGCTTAAAAAACATTGCAACAATGGGTTTAAGATAGTAACATGCTGCAATAGCACTATTTATCATCATCACAAAAGCTAGCACGATTTCACCGCGTTCCAAAGCTACACTTACAATAAAAATTTTTCCCCAAAAAATTGAAAACGGTGGAATCCCGGCTAATACAATCATGAAAAATGCTAAACCTAATGCAATAATCGGCTTTTTCTTACCAAATCCAGAGAATCGCTCTAAAGAATAATCAAATCTTGCATGAAAATTTTGTGGTTTATTCACCCAAAGTGTTGCAAATGCTCCTAAATTGGTAATCAAAAATAAAATCCAATATAACACTAAGGTATCAAAACTACCAAGATAAATACATGCTAACGCAAAACCTGAATGTGAAATAGAGCTAAATGCCAACATTCGCTTTATGTCTCTCTGCAAAAGAGCCATGATATTTGGAATGGTAATTGTGATAAAAATAAAGATTTTTAGCAGATTCTCAACATATCCTTGTGTTGAAACATCTGTATTAAAAAGCACACCAAACATAGAGGTAAATACTGCAAATCCTGCTATTTTTGGTACAATGGAAACATATCCTGCAAGAACTGGATTGCTACCCTCATACACATCTGGCATCCAAGTATGCCATGGTACAAGAGAGATTTTAAATCCAATACCCGCAAACATAAAGCTAATTCCAAAAAGTATTAATAAGATTCTAAAAATACTCTCATGTTGCAACGTTTCTTTATAATACACAATGCTGGCATTGATATGAAAATCTCCACTATAAAGATAGAAAAATAAGATTCCAAGAATAAAAAATACACTTGCTAAAGCACTAGCAAGAAAATATTTGATTCCTGCTTCAATACCATAAATCCTACGATTAAAAGCGATTAAAACAGATAAAGGCAAACTACCAAGCTCTAATCCCAAAAAGACTAAGATAAGATTGTTAGCATTAACCATTATCATAAAACCAGCCACAGATAACAAATAGAGTGGGTAAAATTCAGGGGTTTGAAACTCCACAAAACGATATTTTGAAAATGTTAAAAAAACAAACCAAAATGAAGCCACAAGTATAATGATTTCTACAATATGTGTCCTATTTGAAACATACAATACATGTCCAACGCTAAAGCAAAATAGACATGATGCAATAAGAAAAATTAATGATAAAGAAAGACTTGTGCTACGTGAAAAATAATGAGCGAACGCATTTGCAAGCAATATCACAATAGCACCTACGACAAGAATCATTGATGGCATGTACATATAAAAATATTCTTCAAAATTTAATTCTACCATATTCACTCCCCTATGCTCGAATCATTGGAATAGGATTCTATATGAAAATCTTGTATAGAATCATGAGTAATGGGTGGAGATTCTATATTGTCATTTTGTGTATCATAATGTTTATTATCAATAAATTCAGATGATATCATGGGTCCTATGAGTTTGCCATTTACATTTAATAAGTGCGATACAGTCTCTTTATTATCTGCAAGCACACTCATTGTAGCTATAAGTTGTTGAACTGAAGTTTGCATAGGTTTTAATAATGTATTGGGAAAAATCCCAAGCCATATAATTACAAAGGTAATAGGAATAACGATGCAATACTCTTGTAAATTTAAATCTTGTAGTTTTTTGAGAATCTGATTACTCAAAGAGACTGTACCATAAAATATATTCTTGAATAAATACAGCATATAACATGCTGAAATAATCAATGTTGTCCCAGCTAATGCTGTGAGAATTGGTGAGGTAACGAAGAATCCATAGAGAGACAAAAACTCTCCAACAAATCCAATTGTTAAAGGTAGCCCGACATTTGACATCATTACTAATGCAAAAAAAACTGAATAATGCGGCATCACACTTGCAACACCACCAAAATCATAAATATGCCTTGTCATAGTCCGATAATACAGCATTCCAGCTAACAAGAATAAAGCACCACTTGTAATACCATGTGCCACCATCATAAATATTGCCCCACTTATACCATCTATATTAAAACTAAATATTCCCAAAATAACAATACCCATGTGAGAAATAGAGCTATAAGCAATTACCTTTTTTATATCTTTTTGTTTAAAAGCAATAATGCCTGCATAAATCACCATAACAACAGCTAATACACTTACAAATGGCATAAAAAAGATACTTGCATCAGGAAATAAGGGTAATACAAAACGCAAAAGTGCATAAGTACCCATTTTTGATAATAATGCTGATAACATGACACTTCCTAAAGCCGGGGCTTCACTATAAATATGTGGCAACCATGTGTGTAATGGAATAATTGGAATCTTTACTGCAATAGATACAAAAAAACCTAAAAATAACCAAATTTGTGTATCAAGCGGAATATGAATACTAGGATCTTTCCACATTGCTAAATCAAAACTCCATATGCCCATTTGCTGATAGCATATATAACCCATATAAATAATGGTCAGCAACATAATAACGCTTGATGCGAATGTATAAATGAAGAATTTTAGTCCTATGTAAATCTTTTGTCCACTGCCCCACACACCAACCATATATAAAACAGGAAGTAAAGCAAGCTCCCAACAAGTATAAAACATAAGCACGTTTTCAGATAAAAATAGTGCCATTAAAATACCCTCTAATGACAATAAACACACGACTAAAGGTTTTGCCTCATCAATACGTCTCACATATACATTTGCAAGAAATAGTATAAATGCCGTAAGCACTACTAAAAATAACGAAATTCCATCGACAAATACAATATAATCTATGCCTAATTGTGGAATCAGAAAGAATTTATTGAAAAATTGTATATCTACAATATCAGGGCGATAAGCAATCCATAATAAAATAACCAATATTAATTCCACAAAAGAAATAATTCTACCAAATCTCTTTGCCCCACCATCATCGAACATAAAAATAAATAAACATGCAACAAGAGGACAAGCAATAATCAGGCTTAATAAATATTCCAAATTTTACTCCTTGTCTAAAGTATTAGAAGATAGCATAATACAGCTATGAGTAATGATACTACACCAAAAACCATAAGACGCAGCATACTACTTAGATTCCCATTTTGTAAAGGATACAAAATATAACTCAAAAATACAAAACATTTTCCTATACCATCGACAATTTTATCTAGTATTCCCATATCCACAATGTGATAAAAGAAATCTGACGCAAAACCAAATGGTTTGACAAAACAGATCCTATATATTTGTGGAATATAATATTCATTGCTAAGAATCTTATGCACAATGTTGTGTTGTTTTTCTTTATAACCATTTCTATAATAGAAATAGGACAGCACAATGGAGATAACAATAAGACCTAATGTTATTAGAATAAACGTCGCCATATTTTCAACATGTGGCTCTATTGGATTTAACGTTCTTGATAAAAAATGTGCAAATTGTGTATGAAATAAGCCAGCAATAATAGCCAATATTGCCAATGGTGTCATAGCAATAAGCATCAATTTACCTGCTTCATGTGGATGTTCATCATGATTTTTAGGTGCAATAAACACAAGTGTAAAAAGTCTAAAACTATAAAAAGCGGTACAAATTGCACCAATTAACAAAATACCCCAAATACCATATTCATGTTGCATAAAAGCAACTTCCAAAATCTTATCTTTTGAATAATATCCAGCCAATGGTGGAATCCCACATAATGCAATAGATCCAATAAACATAAATATCATGCTATATCGCAAAGGATTTGCTAAAGCCCCCATTTTTGTAATATCTAATTTATCATTCATAGCATGCATAACATTTCCTGCACCCAAAAAGAGTAATGACTTAAAAAAAGCATGGGTAAATAAATGAAATAACGCTATCCAATATGCTCCAAGTCCGGCAGCCACAAACATATAACCAAGCTGTGATAATGTAGAATACGCGATAATACGCTTTAAGTCTTTATTAACGATTGCCATAAGTGAAGCAAAAACAGCCACAAATGCACCAAGGCATGCAATGAAATATAACACATGCGGCACATAATCATAAAGAGGTGAAAGACGTATCACAAGATATACCCCAGCAGTTACCATAGTGGCAGCATGAATTAATGCTGACACAGGCGTTGGACCTTCCATAGCATTTGCAAGCCATGTATGTAGAGGAAATTGTGCGGATTTTCCCATTGCACCAATGAATAAAAGAACTGTAATCCATGTTAATACTGTTTGACTCGGGATATTGCCCTGCCCTAAATGAGCGAAAATTTCATGATATGATAAAGAACCAAAGGTTACATAGACTAAAAAGATTCCAAGTAACATGCCCAAGTCAGCAATTCTATTCATTACAAAAGCCTCAATCGATGCTGCATTGGCACTTTTTCTTTCATACCAAAAGCCAATGAGTAAATATGAACAAGTCCCAACGCCCTCCCAACCAATAAAAAGAATGAGCAAATTATCTCCACCTACAAGTAAAAGCATGGAGAACACAAAACCACCAAGATACGCAAAAAACCTATTAAATCCTTTATCATGTGTCATATAGCCTATTGAATAAAAATGAACCATAGTCGACACAAGTGTTACAACAAAAATCATAATGGCATTAATTGTATCAAACATGAAAGAAAACGTAACATTGAACTGTGCGGTATCAATAAAATCCCATAATACAATATGAAACGATTCTGTCTCTTCTCCTGATGTAATCCAAAACAATAATAAACATGCTATGATAAAACTAATAGCCACCAATGTAGAACACACAAAACCAAGAGTTTTATTAGGTTGCAAAGTAGCACTGAATCCTGCTATAAGACTTCCAACAAGTGGCAGAAAAATTACTATACATAATAATAATTCCTTATAAATAGATATCCAAGACAATAACGACATGTTTAACCCCTCATATTGCTAAGTTCATCAATATCTAATGTTTTGTATTTTTTATATAATAGCAAGATTAAGCCAAGACCGATTGCAACTTCAGCGGCTGCTAAAGCAATAATAAAAAGAGAAATTACCTGTCCTTGCAAATCCTGTCGGTAATGTCCTATGGCAATAAAAGCCACATTAAGAGCATTTAACATAATTTCTGTTGAAAATAACAACAATAAAATATTTTTTCGTCTCAAAATACCATAAATGCCAATACAAAACATAATAGTGCTAAATATAAGATAATGACTTAATGTAATCATGTGCTACAACCTCTCTTTAATAAAGCTTAATCAAATTGTTTTAATATATTGCTTAAACAGCAAAAGTGGGTATGATTGAAAACTATATCTAGCACACCGTAATGCCACTAAATAATCCAAAAATTGAAAAAATAAAAAACCGAATGGAAAAATCATACTGCTTAATTGCATGTTATACCCTTTTTCATAACAACTTTGTATTCTCTGATGATTTATCATGTAGAACATCTTTGGGATTCTCATCTGGAAATTCTGGTTTATGCGAACCAACTCCAACTCCAGCAATCATTGCCATAAGCAACATAATTGCTGCTACACCAAAACAAATAATATAATCTTTAAATAAAAGATGTGCTAAGGCATTAATGCTCATATCCTGCAAAGGAGCAACTTGTCCACCAAGATTTCCAACAGCTATTAAGAGACATAGAGCAAATGTCCCGGCTAGAATCCACACAACAAACTGATTATGAAACCTTTCTTTAATTTCCTTATTGACATCAAAAAACATCATTCCAAACGCATACATCACAACAACAGCTCCTGTATACACAATAATTTGCACTACACCCAAGAAATCAGCATGCAATAAAAAGAAAAAGCCTGATACTAAAATCATGCCAAATGCAAGTGCACTCAAGGCATATAAAATATTATCTGTCATAACAACAATAAGAAAAGCACAAAGTGTTAGTATTCCAAATACATAAAATGCAATAACTTCAAACATATTCCCCCCTAATAATCTAGCGGAGTTTGCTTGACTTCTTTATCCGCACTTGGACGCACACTGCCAAAACCCTCAAATTCTAATTGATTATGAAATTTTGCTTCTTCTATATCCTTTAAAAAATCTTCTTTTAACCCAAAGTGTGCTCTTTGTTCGCTTGCATTCTCAAAACGATTACCCATCACAATGGCAAGCTCTGGGCAAACTTCTGCACATAAGCCACAATAAATACAACGCCCTAAATTAATGGTATAAGAATCTATTTTTTTACGCCCATCTTCACCCTCATGAGTTAAGATTCTAATGCAATTACTTGTGCAAATTTTCTCACACAAACCACATCCAATACATCTTTCACTGCCTGATTCAAGCATTCTTTGTAGATTATGGACAGCTCTATATCTTGGACTTAAAGGTTGCGTTTCAAAGGGATAATTCAATGTTACAGGTTTACGCCAAAATTCTTTTAAGGTTAAAGCCATTCCTTTGAATATATCAAGCCCTATGCTAAATTTTACAGTTTGCTTAAAACTCTCAAAAGAATTTTGCGGAGCCTTTGGTGTAGAGACAAAATAATAATCTTTTTTTGTAGATTCTAAATTTTTATTGTTATGTTGCATATTTATCCTTTAGACTAAAATAAAACCAGTAATCAATACATTAATTAATGCTAGAGGCATAAGCACTTTCCAACACATATCCATAATTTGGTCCGGTCGTACATGTGGCAATGTTGCCCTAATCCACATAAATAAGAATATAAAAAAGCATACTTTCAAAATAATAGCAATACCACCGGGTATAAACCAAAGCGGATTAAATCCTCCTAAAAAAATGAGACTTATTACAAATCCGAAAGCAAACATGTGAGCATATTCTGCAATAAAAAACATACCCCATTTTAATCCGCTATATTCTGTGCAATATCCTGCGACAAGCTCTGCTTCGTGTTCCAATAAATCAAAAGGTGTTCTATTCAATTCGGCATAGCTTGCAATGAGAAAAATTATAAAAGCTAGAGGTTGCTTAAAAATAAGCCAATCCAAAATACCACCACTTTGATAGTCATTCATTGCTATTAATGAGAGACTACCAACAAGCATGACAGGGGCAAGAATAGATAATGCCGATACTACTTCAAAACTCAATACCTGAATGCAAGCCCTAGCCCCACCTATTAAACTCCATTTATTACCGCTACTAAGTCCCGCTAAAAGTGGTGCATAGATTCCCACTGCACCAACAGATATAAAGAATAAAAGTCCAACATTAATATCAGAAATAATGGGCGTTACTTTGTAGCCAAAGATTTCAAAATCAGGAAAGAATGGTATAGCAACCATAGATGTCATGGCACTCATAATAGCTACAACCGGTGCTAGAGTAAATATGATTTTATTGCAACCTTGTGGCACAATATCTTCTTTTGTAAAAAGTTTAATGGCATCAGCACCAAATTGCAATAATCCAAATGGTCCAACATACATAGGTCCTAGCCTCCGTTGAAAAAAACCTAAAACCTTTCTCTCCACATATGTAGCAAAGCCACCTAAAAAAGAAAAGACTAAAAGCACAACAAGAACTTTTATAATTGTTTCAATAATGAAAGCACTCATATCACATTCCTTTCAGCTATATCAGAAGCATTCTCTAACCATACTTTTGCATAAAAATGACTGCTTGAATCGGATACAGAATCATCGAACATATATTCTACTCCATCAATCAAAGGTGAAATTAAGAAAATATCATCTTGCAAATCATTATCACAATAAATAGGGGCTGTGATTATGGCATGTCCTGCCGATAAAGTAATCATATCACCATCTTTCACACTAAGTGTTTGCATATTTTCTTTACTTGTATAAATACCACTTTTTGACTGTAAATTCTCGCTTGCTAAGGTTTCTAAGCTAAAATGATTCTGACATTCTAATTTTATGGCATTTATATCTTTTGTTGGTCTAAAAGAAAGTGAAAAATGAAGTTTTGTCAAGATAGAATCTTGTGCAGATATCCAAATCTTTTGCTTATTAAATTGCAATTTATAACCTCTTGCATCTTTACCATCTCTTTCATAATGTGATTGCAAATTTTCTTGTTTATGTGTATGATACACTACGTAATCTTGTCGATTATAGAATGGTAAAAATTGCGTTATCTCATCGGTGTATATGATTGATTCTAAATTATTTGTAGATTCTATATTTTCATGCACCACAGATTCCAAAGCACCCAAAGCTCTTGCAACATCACTTAAATCATAAGCGGGCTGCAACTGTGAATCATAATACGGAATACTTGCATTGAGTGGTAGCACCCTTTGTTCCATATTTGTTATGCTACCTTGACTTTGTGATAGAGTTGGCAATGGAAAATGTGCTGCGATTGTCGGTAAATTCGAATCTAGTATAAAGTCTCCTTTTGTCCGAATGCCAATGGAATATCTTGCAACATTGGTTTGATTATTGATAGAATCTTTTGCTTTCTTATATTGCCTATTTTCAGTAGTCAAATCACAGAGATTCGCTATACCTATGATATTAGAATCTTTTGGAATATAAAGTAATTTTAATTGCAATTTCTGACATAGTAGGGCTATTATATGAGCAAGGATTTCTATTTTTGTTTCCATATCAAAGATATCTTTTTCAATCGGCTTTGTTAAATCTTGCACGATAGTATTTGTGATGGCTTCTGCGATATTTGGTGGATTTTCACTCGTATAGTGAGAATCTATTTGTAATCCAATAGTATTTGTAAAATGGTGTTGTATAAATTCATCTAACACAGCCATAGAAATCATTAATACTCCATTGCGTTTTATAAGTTTGAGTTTTGACAAATCTTTTTCGTGTAGCATGTTTGCAATGGATTCTAAATCATACATATTAAGATTATTAACTTGAGAATCTCCATCCTTATGTGGCTGTGATGTAGAATTGTCTTCATTAAAACTCATAGCATTTTGTTTATCATAATTTGAATCTGTTATATTGTAGCTTTCTATTTTTGGCATATCTTTACGCATAAAGGCATTCAGAATATTGGGGAAATATTTTTCAAAATCATCAACCAAATCATTTGCAAAAATTAATCCCATGATACCAGCTAATGCAATATTTTGCGAATCTCCCTTAATTTGGGTTACATTTTTACTAAGAGATTCCAAAAGCGAATCTCTAAATACTCCAATATTTATGAGTTGTGAATTTTTTAACATTTTTAAATTATTATTGATTCTATAACGTACCAATGGTGCATCGTATTTAAAATATGTATGTAAAGCGATGAAAACATTACTTGTTTTAAAATCCTCGAATGTAGCGAAAAAATAAGACATATTAATATTCTTTTCATATAAAATCGCATCAGTTTTAGCATGTTCTGTATTTTGCATAAATCGCATACTTGCACTCAAAAAGGCTCGTTGAAAAATTTGATACATTTTTGCCTCACGATTATATAACGTAAGATTCAGATGTTTGGCTATTCTTTGTGCTAAAACCGCTTCTTCATTCGTTATATTGCCTCCCAGCATGATAGAATCTGCTTTCTTAAAAGCCTCTATAACGGAAGTCAAATCCCTGCTGCCAATAGATACCATATCAAAAGCAAAACGTCCAGCACCACAAATTGGATTATATAAATAGTCATTCTGTACACGATAGACTTTTTGCCTATCGCCTTTTACATCTAAATGCTTAATGTTATAAATTAGATTACACCCAGCAGCACAAAAGCCACAAGTTGAATAAACCTTTTCTAGCTCCCATGCGTTACTTGTGTAAGTAAAATCTTTATATGTCATTGCTCCAACAGGACATACAGATATACACTCACCACAATCTTTACATTCATTTTTACCAATAAATTCAATCAATCCTTTCTGTCGCTTTGCCCAAACAGAATATGGATCTTTACTCATAGAATCTTTATAGTTGTCGGGGCTAAAAAGATTTGCCTTACCTGCCTTGAGATTATTTTCACCAATATTATCCTTACATGTTGTAACACATCGTTCACACATGATACAAAGTGCAGGGTCGTAAAAACTCTGTGCAAAAGAATAAGATTTTTTATCTGCCTCTTGTAATCCAAAAAGCTGTAGGTCCACTTTGGTATGAAGTGTAAAATCTTGCAATTCACATTCCCCACTTTTATCACAAACACCACATTCTAACGGGTGATTAACACAATATGTTGTCATAATCTCTTTTCTATCTTTTAGAATCTCATCAGTAGCTATCAAAACATTTATGCCATCTTTTACTTTGGCATTACAGCTATATACTCTCTTTCCATTGACTTCAACCATACACATTTTACAAGCCAATGTAGGGCTACAACCACTCAAAAAACATATTGTTGGAATCTGAATGTTATTTCGTCTTGCAACTTCAAGTATTGTTTCACCTTCATGGCATTCAAATTCTTTGTTTTCAATCTTTATAATCATTACATACTCTTTTATAATCAAAATATTTTTTAGAATCTAATACCTTATCGCTTAATAACACTGCTACCATACCATGCAAAGTTGGCATAACCTCAACCCGTACCTTTACATGCTGCCCGCTAATATCAAGCACAATCTCATCATTATTGTTAATCTTTGTGGCAATGCAAAATTGCTCTGATACCTTTATAATACCACATTCCATATTTATGGAATCATTTTCTATACCATAAAAGCTATGATTGCCACTTAAAGCAGCTTTATAGATAAAAATCCCGCTCCCTTCGCATATAGTAACTTCTGGCAATGCAATGGATGCTTGGACAGTAGTATCAAATGGGATTTCTAACCTTTTGGTTTCTAAATCATCAAAAGGCAGAGCATTAAAAGGCAGTTGGCTTGTCATATCAATTAAATATTGCGAATCAAGCTTCAAATAATCCCTACAAATATCTAGTAAGTCTAAATTGGGATTATTGTATCCAATACTTATGGGACTTGTAATGATAGATGTTTGTGATTCTATACCACTAAATCCATCTTCTACAAAGCTGGGCAATATTTTTACAAGATTTGAATTTATATCAATAAAACTTCCCTCTATAAACTGTAATGGTAAAATAGGATAGTGTGTATTGAGTTTAGTGCAATTTTGCATGGTATTATCATGCAATGTTTTATAATGATATGATGAAATTTCATATTCTCCTCTTGCTCTGATTCCCAATACCTTATTGTATGCCCCATTATCAAAACTCAAATCACAAATTTCTTTAATACCATTTGCATTACCATAAGCAAGCGGCATAACAATAACATTATTAAGAGAATCTAATAACCCCAATATTTTTGCAATAATCTGATAATGAGGGGACATATAGAAATCTTGTCCTACTAAGAAAACAATGTTATTCCTTTTATATATTTCCTGATGGTCTGGAGTAATGATGGGATAATCGGCACGACATATTTCTTGTAATCTTTGCAATTCATATTCACTCATATTGCTTTCGGCGATTAAATTGCCTAAATCTAATGTCTGTAACCATTCCCTGCATTGCAAGAGAGAATCTGCAAATGTAGCATGTGTATCTTGTTTATCAGTAATTCTAAAAGGATCTGTATAATTACCATCATGCTGTTGTGCAGATTCTAACAATGGCATAAATATATGGAGTAAAAAAATGCTTAATGCCAATTCATTATGCACTTCGTATTTGATTTCTAAATCACTTTTAAAACGTGGTTCTGCTATGGTGTGAATCCAAACATTTTTTACACCATTTTTAAGTGATAATTTCGATAAATCACTACGCAAAACAGGCAATTCATCAAACATATAAGTTCCAAGATTAATGCAAACATCTGCATGTGTCAACATATCCTTGAGAGCAATAAATCCTCTTTTGCTTATACTTTTGACTATATCTCCAAACTCCTTGTAATATAATGCCTCATCACAATATATTTTTTTTTGAGCGTTTATGGCAAGTTTTTGAGCGATAAGGGCTTCTTCATTTGTAACATTAACACTTAGTCGAATCGCCTCAATAGTATTCATTACCTGCATTAAATCATAATGTGGCAGTGCATTAGTATTGGTAAAATAAGTATTTAATGGATTATGTCGCATAAAATTATGTCTTCCAGCATGGCATAATTGATGGATATGGGCTTGATTTTTGATTCTATATACTTCCTTTTTAGAATCTATATTGTGCTTTATTTCATAACTTAATTCGCAACGTAATGAACAATGCAAACAATGTGATGGAATTTTTTCTAATTCCCATGCATTACTTGTATAGATAAATCTTTGTGAAATCATAGCACCTGTTGGACATACACTCACACATTCATCGCAATCTTCACAATACGCATCAAAATTTACACCTATCTTAGAACTAAATCCTCCAGCCAAAACACTCAACACATTATTGCCTACAAACTCATTGCAAGTTCTTGCACATCGTTCACAGACAATACATAAACTCTCATCATAGATTTTATTGTGAAAATGTACAAAATCATTCTTTTTTTGCAATGCAAAAAATGGTTGAATATCAACTTTTGATTCCAAGACTTTGTCTTGCAATTCACATTCCCCACTTTTATCACAAACACCACATTCTAACGGGTGATTGATGCAAAGAAAACTCATAATTTGATTACGATATTTTTGCAATCTTTCTGTATTGGTAAAGACTTTTATCGGACGTGTTACATAACTCTTACAACTTGCAATCACATTGCCATTTTCTTCTTCCACCACACACATACGACATGCCCCTGTTGGAGATAATTTTTTTAAATCACAAAGTGTTGGGATAGTGATTCCATTATTACGTGCGATAGTAAGGATACTTTCTCCTTTTGTAGCTATACATTCTTTGTCGTCAATAGTAATTGTAAGATGCTGCATTTCGCTCATACTTTATCCTTTAGAATCTACGTTTTCCACAACACACATGCTAATATAATAACAACGCATACAACGCGATGCTTCATGCAATGCGTCTTCTCTGCTTAAACCAAAATTAACTTCTTCAAAGTTTTTAGCACGATAGGTGGGGGATAATTTGTTGCTGATTTCACGTTTGTTACCACTCAAAAATCCATGCACTTCTCGATTCTCATCAAAAACTCCTATTTGCTTTAAAATATCCTCCATTTTTTCATCATCATTAATTTCTATTTTGCCATTTTTAATATAGTTTGCCACTACACTAGCCACTCTTCTACCATGCCCAACTGCATTGACTATTGTTAATGGTCCGCTTACACAATCTCCAGCCGCAAAGATACCTTTTTTTGTTGTGGCATAGCTTGCAGAATCTACCTCTATAGTTTTCCATTTACTTATTTTTACACCAAAATCAGAATCTAACACAAAATCCATTTCTTGACTTACTGCTGGAATGAGAATATCGCATTCCATAATTTCACCACCACCTTCTATAAGCTTTAATTCTCCCTTAGGACTATTTTCACTTTTAATAAGTTCATAACGATTAATCTTAAGTGATTTTATAACACCATTTTCTTCTAAAATTTCATCAACAGCACTTAAAAATTGGAATACTACGCCTTCCTCACAAGCTTCGTGGTATTCCTCACTAGAAGTATTTGCAATAATGGTAGCCTCATCTCTACGATATAGCATAATGACGCTGCTTGCACCAAGCCTCACACAACATCGCACAACGTCCATAGAGGTAAAACCACCACCAACACATACGACTTTTTTACCATGTAAATCCGGCAATGTTCCTATATTAAATTTTTGTGCTAAATTGACAGAATCCATAAATTTTATTGCAGGAACATATCCATGCAACATGACATTTTCATTTTTACAACCAAGCTTTTTACTAGCTCTAGTGCCAACTGCTATGACAAGGGCTGAATGCTCCCTTTCTAAAACTTTAATATTGTCTTTATTTACTTCATAATTTGTATGAAATTTCACGCCCAGCTCTTTTAATGCCTCTATATCATGATTGTACTCTTTAATGGGCATACGATAGTTTGGGACACCCACTGCTACCTCACCACCTAGCACGGGCAATGCCTCATATACATCGACTTTGATTCCACGTAATGCCATATAGTAGGCACTACTCAATCCAGCAGGTCCAGCCCCAATAACCCCAACAGAAGCAATATTATCATATTCAGAATCATTTGTAATATGATTAGGATTTGCATAATTTTTAAGCTTTGCAGTTTGTTTAAGAGCAAATTCCACATCAGCTCCAACCCTTTTTAATTCCATAATACTAATTGGTTCATCTAAAATAGCTCTACGACACGCATTTTCACATGGATGAGGACACACACGCCCGCATACTTGTGCCAATGGCATACTACTCCTCGTACTAGAAAGAGAATCTAAATATCGCATATCTTTCACACCTTCTATATAAGCCGGAATATCCACACGTGATGGACATTCATCTGTACAAGGTGCTGTAATTTTAGAAATATATTCTATATTATCCACTTGTGTTTTTACAGCAGTTTTATAGCGTTCTAATGGCTCAAAGATATTATTAGTCATTGCAGATTCTGCAGAATTAGAAAAATGGATATCATTTTGTGTTTGTGATATTTTACTGTTATCATTTCTTTGAATACCATAGTCAATTTGTTCTGATGTCATACTTTTATATTCTATGCTTACATTCTTTTTCTTATTTGATTCTATGGCTTGTGTAAAAATTTCAGGTTTTGATTCTAACATTTGTAAAATTGGCTTTGGAGTTGTTTTACCAACTTCACATTTTGATGTAATCATCATAAGTTCACATACCTCTTTTAATTTTACAATATCTTTATCATTCGTGCTAGGATCATTTTGGATTTTATTGAGAAGTTCATAAAGCACCTTACCACCATATTTACCCGGTGTGCAACGTCCACAAGACTGTGCATAATTTTGATATTGTTTTGCATACATTTTTAGAGTCTGCAAAATATCAAGATTAGAATCCAAAATGACCATCCCATCCCAACCCACAAATGCTTTTATATGTTGCTCCACTGGTTTTTCAGTAAAAAATTTTACATTTGGTAAAATGGTTGGAAAGCTATTTAAACTATATGGAATCTTTGGATTATCTTTTCGTATCATATTTAACCTCTATTCACATTCATCTTTCTTAACCATGTGCCACATTCTTCTATCATGCTTTCTTCATAATGATAGTCCAATCCACATGATTGAATTGCAAAGAATTCATCAAAATATGCCCCCTTTCCTTTATAAAAGCGGCACTTTTCATGACATTTTCATGTTCACCTTTTTCAAATAAAAATATCCCAATTTCTCCACTTGCCAATTCCTTATCAATAAGCTCCCCCATTTTATTATAGAAATCACTCTTTAAATGTCTCAAATCAAATCTCTTCATTGTGTTCCTACCTATCAATTTCACCAAGAATGATATTGCTATTCCCAATCAGTGTAATAACATCAGCTAGCTGATGTCCGGGTATCATGTGTTCAATGGCTTGTATATGATAAAAACTTGGTGCTTTTATTTTAACTCTATGTGGATAGGGATCGCCAAGTGAGCTAATGAAAAAACCAAGTTCACCTTTTGGAGATTCCGTTGGTGCATATACCTCACCCTTTGGAGGACGCATACCTTGCGTTACTAATACGAAATGCTGCATTAAAGAATAATTTTGCGTCATGATATCTTCTTTTGGTGCAGAAATATACTCTGGAGCATGTGCCATAAGCTGTGTTGTTGTGCCTTTATACATATTTATAGCTTGCCTGATAATGCTACAAGATTGGTATATTTCTTCCATATAAAGCATATAACGACCATAACAATCTCCACTATCAGTATATGGAACACTAAAATCAATTTCATCATATATCTCATAAGGTTCTTCTTTGCGAATATCAAATTGGACACCACAACCACGTAACATTACACCGCTAACACCATAGTTTTGTGCCTCATCTTTACTAATTTTGCCAACCCCCTCTAATCGCATACGCCAAATCCTATTTTTATCTAGCAAGCCTCTTATTAAATCTGCGGTTTCTATCACTTCTTTCAAACAAGATTCTATATTTTCAAACCAATTTTTGGGAATATCAAGCGGCACACCGCCTATACGAATAGAATTATGTGTAAGTCTTGCCCCGCAATAGTCTTCAATCATATCAAGCACATATTCCCTACCCTTAAAGGCATACAAAAATACGCTCATTGCACCAACATCTAAGGCATGCGTAGCAACAAATAAAAAATGGGAAATGATGCGATTAAGCTCTAAGATAATTGTTCTTATAACTTTCGCTCTTCTTGGCACTTCAATACCAAGCAATGTTTCTACACCGTATGCAAAAGCATGATTATTGCTACTTGCCGATGTATAATCCATTCTATCTGTAGTTGGCATAAATTCATTATAAATCATATTTTCAGCAAGTTTTTCAATACCTCTGTGCAAATATCCAATATCAGCAACAGCTCGTTTTACCATCTCGCCATCTAACTCTAAAATTAGACGTAATTGTCCGTGCATACTTGGATGCTGCGGACCTATGTTAATAATCATATTGCTATCATCTTGTTCAAAAATCACATTTTCAAACTGCGTTTGCAATTTATTAAAATATTGTGCCATTTTTATAACCCCTACACTCTTTTTTCACGAATTTTTGGTTTATCAGCGGGGAATTTCTGTAAAATAGGTGGCTTCTTTTCCTCCTGATATGTTATTTTATGTATATCTTCGCTTGGACTATTACCTTTAAACACCTCCTTACCTATACGAGCAAAATTGATACTATCTCCTCTATCTACCCTTGCACTATCTCTTTGCTCTGGACCTATTACATTTCTATATTCTTTACCAAAAATTTTATCCACTTCATACCAAGATGCAAATTCATCACCCTTGAGTGGATAGCTCTTTAACAACGGGAATCCAACCCAATCAATAGGCATGAGAATCCTCTTTAAGAATGGATGATCTGTAAAGTGTATCCCAAACATATCATAACATTCTCTCTCACTCCAATTTGCTGCAGGAAAAATATCACTTACACTTGGCATATCTTCATTTGGTTTAATCTGACATTTTAATCGCAATCTACGGCGATTACAATGCGACTTTTCGTGAGAATTAAGTTGATAAAAAATTTCAAAGTATCCATTAATAGCTGTATTGTCAATAGCACTCATTTCAGACATAACATTATATTGTAGTGATTTTAGTATTGTTAATGTTTGACGAACATCTTCTTTCTTGACATATAACACTGCTTGCTTTAATTCCACATAACTTTTTATGATTTGCACTTCTTTGTTTAAAGACTCTAAAACTATTTTATATTCTGTTTCTTCTAATGCAAGTTTTTGTGTCAAAAGGGGCTGATAGAATCTATCTGTATGGTAAGCTTTTTTTTGAATATCTTTATTTTGGGGTTTCTTTCGTATCATTGTCTTTCCTTAATCTTAGTATGACAGTCAAACAAGTTACATCAATCATCAATTACATGAAATTATTTGACTATACAAATAATTTTACAAAATGACACTCAAAGCTATCGTTATTAAGATTATACTAAACGCTTCCTTGTGATGTCAGTAATTGCCCTTTCTCTTCTAATTTTTTGTTGCAATACCATCATGGCATATTGCAATGTCTCTGGTCGTGGTGCACACCCGGGTAAATAAATATCAACGGGGATAATCCTGTCAACACCCTGCACAGTCGCATAAGTATTAAACATGCCACCTGTGTTAGCACAACTACCCATAGAAACAACCCACTTTGGTTCTGGCATTTGATCATAAAGTCGCCGCGTAAACTCTGCATGCTTCTTTGTCAATGTTCCGGCAATAATCATCACATCGCTTTGTCTAGGACTAGCTCTAAAAATGATACCAAACCTATCAAAGTCAAATCTTGAACCACCTGTTGCCATCATTTCTATAGCACAACATGCAAGACCATAAGTTAGGGGCCACAATGAGTTGCTTCTACCCCAATTAAGAATCTTATCTACTGTCCCTAATGCAACAGGCATACCCTTTGCACTAAGATATTCTACCTTATGCCTTGCCATCGCAATGCCCCCCTTTTCCACTCATACAAAAAACCTATAATTAATAACCCAATAAAAGCACTCATTTCAATAAAAGCTAACATACCAAGATTTTTATACTCCAATGCCAATGGAATCATAAAAACTACTTCTACATCAAACAATACAAATAAAACTGCTACCATGTAAAACTGATGTGGGATTTTATTTGGTTGTTTAATTGGAATTGGACCACACTCATAAGGTGCTGTCTTTAGTTTATCTGTTCTCTTCTGTGCTATTTTTCTTGATATTATGCGTTGTATCCAAAAAGTAGTATTGAATGCCACTGCAGTAAGCACAAACATAACAAACGCACCAAAATATGGATGTTGTATCATGGGTTCTAAAGATTCATTCATTCTCATTCCTTCATTCAACACACCAAAATAAATGTGATGTAACCTATATTGTGATTCTATTTGTATTCTTATAAAAAAACTATTAAAATAATTTAAAGAATTTATTTTATTTAATAATTGTTACAAAAAGTTACTGAAATAATATATTCATAGATACACATATATAAATAAAATAGACTAAGAATTTGAGTATTGCTAACCATATAAATCACACAATTATAATGCAGCTTTATAATTTTATAATTACATAATTAAAACTATGCAACATATAGCATATAAAATGATGGTGTTCTATAAGCATAGAAAAAGAAAAAATCCTATAAGATTTTGAACCAAATAGAATCTCAACAAGTAAGAAAAAGCAACAGGTTTGTTGCAATTTGCAAATTACATAATAATTTGAAATTGCAAGACTATATAAAAATTATATTGTAGCTCTTACCCTTTTTACTGCTTCAATCATATTTTTAAGACTTGGCTTAACTTCTTCCCATTTTCTTGTTTTTAATCCACAATCTGGATTTATCCAAAGCTGTTCTTTTGGTAGCACTTCTAATAGAAGTTTTATTTGTTTATACATTTCATCTACATCTGGGATACGTGGGCTATGAATATCATAAACACCCGGTCCTATTTCATTGGCATAACCAACTTCCTTAAAGATTTTAAGTAGTTCATTGCCACTTCTTGCAGTTTCAATGCTAATAACATCCGCATCCATTGCTTCAATGGTTTTAATAATATCATTGAATTCACTATAACACATGTGTGTATGAATCTGTGTTGTAGGAATAGCAACAGAACTTGAAATTTTAAAACATTGCAATGCCCAAGTTTCATATTCTTTTATTTTTTCTTCTCTTAATGGATAACCTTCTTTAAATGCCGCTTCATCAACTTGGATAATCTTTATGCCTGCATTTTGCAAATCACAAATTTCATCTGCTATACAAAGTGAAAGCTGTTTGCACACATCTTTTCTTTCCACATCATCACGCACAAAAGACCAATTTAAAATTGTAACAGGACCAGTTAGCATACCTTTTACATGTTTTTTGCTTAAAGATTGAGCAAAACTAGACCATTTTACAGTCATAGGTTTTGGACGACTCACATCACCATAAATAATAGGTGGTTTCACACATCGGCTACCATAGCTTTGCACCCACCCATTTTGGCTAAAAACAAACCCTTGCATTTGTTCACCAAAATACTCCACCATATCATTACGTTCTGGTTCACCATGCACAAGCACATCAAGCCCAATTTCTTCTTGAAATGCAATACAATCTTGAATGTATTGCTTAATCCCATCTTCATAGGCATGTATGTCAATTTCGCTTTTTTTATATTTTTGACGTAATGCTCTTAATTCTGGTGTTTGTGGAAAACTACCAATAGTAGTAGTCGCTAAAATTGGATATTGCAAAATCTCTTTTTGTAAGCGAATTCTTTCTTTAAAGCTTTTTTCCCGCGTAGTAATTTGTAGAGTACGTATTCTTTGTTGTACATTATTATCATGTATTTTTGCACTTCTTTCGCGATTTTCATTAATTGCCTTATTTTTTGCATAAGCTTCTTTATTGTTCTCGTTCTCACCATATCGGAAAAGAGACTCTAATAACTCTAATTCATCGATTTTTTCTCTTGCAAAGCTTAACCAACTTGCAATTTCACTATCCATTTTTGTTTCAGGTTCTTTGCTAAATGGCACATGCAGCAAGGAGCAAGATGAGCTTACAACAATCAAATCTTTTGGCACGATAGCACTTATTTTATCAAGTATAGCAAGTTTGTCATCAATGTTAGCAATCCAAATATTGCGCCCATCGATTAAACCAGCATAAAGTTTTTTACTAGAATCCGCAATCATTTTTAAAACATTAGAATCTAAATTTTTAACACCATAAAGAAAATCAAGCCCCAATCCCTCAATATTTGATTCTACAAGAATCTTTGTAGCCTCTGTGCTTTCCTCAAAATAGGTCGTTACAATAGCTTTTATGCCCATTTTTGCAATTTCATCATACACTTCCTTAATAGAATCAAAAAACTCATTTTTACCTTTCACAAAGATTGGTTCATGAAACTCGACAACAACCTTAGTATCAAGTGTTGATAGGGTTTTTACAAGATCCAAATACACTTTTCTAAGTTTAGGAAAAATGGCTTTTTTATCACTCCCATCTACCACCTTTGCAAGTCCAATATACGTAAAAAGTCCAATGAGACTAATTTTAGGGTTATAACCCAATGCTTTTGCTTCACGATATTCAGTAATAATTTTTTCTGCATCAACTTTATATTCGCAATCTAATCGTAATTCTGGCACAACAAAATGATAATTTGTATTAAACCATTTTGTCATTTCAGATGCTACACTTTCTCCATTTCCTCTTGCCATTGCAAAATAAAGATCTAAGCCACCAAGACCCTGAAATCTTTGCGGAATCACTCCAAGCATATAACTTAAATCAAGCATATTATCATATAAGCTAAAGTCATTTACTACCACATAAGATAAATTCTTTTGGTAACTCCAGTGTAATGCTCTCAAATCTTGTGCTACCTTTAATAATTCTCCTTCACCACTCTTTTTTGCCCAAAATGATTCTAAAGCTTTTTTTAACTCTCTATTTTTTCCAATTCTTGGAAAGCCTATTATACTCATATGCGACCTTTCAAAAAAAATTGCATAATTTTAGCATTTACATATTGTGTTTGTCAAATATTATCATAGTTTTTTGTAACTTTAAATGCGTTTAATGTCTAAGATAATAGCTAAAATTACGCTATTACTTTTCTTACTCTCACTTTTAAATTAAGATAATATTAAGTTTAAATATTTTAGAATCGTATCAATATTTCAAATTCTACTACACGTTCAATTTTACGTATAACATTAAGGATTCTTGTGCGTTTTGGTAAAATTCAATATCTTAATTTGATTGTTTTCGATGTATTTGCCAAGCAATATCAAGCTACTTCAAGTTTTAAAAAGATTTTGACACTTAAAAAAAGTTACCCATCGAAGCTTAATCGTGAATTTTTGTTTAAACGTATAGATGCCGGGTTTATTTCTTCCATAGCTGGTGTGCCATCACATTATTCTGCAAAAGTATGTCAAGCAGGAATCATAGCAAATAAAGAAGTATGGAGCGTCTTAGTATTATCATCAGAATCTAAAGATGACTACCAATCAGCAACATCTAATGCATTATGCAAGGTTTTAGGGCTTAAAGGCGAAGTATTGATAGGTGACCGTGCATTGCAATTCTATTATAACAATCATGTAAAAAGTTTTTCTGACATGGCAAAAGTATGGTATGATAAAACAAGACTGCCTTTTGTCTTTGGTCGATTGTGCTTCAATACGCATAAGAATTTTTACCAAACTATGACCAAACATTTTAATATAAAATTAGGACGTTATAATAAATATTATAAAGGCATAAAGATTCCGCATTATATCCTTATGTCATACATTACAAAGCTGCATATTGATAAACAGTTTGCCAATAAGTATTTGCAACGTATTTATTATACAATAGGACCAAAAGAACAAAGAGGATTGCTGCGATTTTATCGCTATGTACGTCTCATGCGAATTAAAAATCCGCAAAGATTCTGTAATTCTTTTTTATAATACTTAATAGCTGTAATCAAAACTTTTGATTTTATAGATTCTCAACTTGTGATATACCCATCTCTATTTTGTCTATACCCTTGGGATTGTAAGAGTTTTTATATGTTTATGAGTATGAATTTGTGCTTCAACCATATCTAGGAAAAATACGCTAAAGCGAGGGTCATCGATGCTTTTAAAACTGCTTTTTGGTCTTTGTATATATATCTTTTTAACCTCTTTATTATCACAGAATATTACCTTAGCATAAATACGAATCCAGCTAAAATCGCTAGCACAAGCACAAATACAAATATGAGGATTGTGTATTAATTGTGTAAACATTGGTTTGTCATTATTCATGCAATACCATATTTTATTATCAAAAAGCATAGCACTTCCAATAGGACGAGAAATGGGCTTATTATCACTAGAAGTGCTAAGAATTTGAATGCGATTAGAATCTAAAAATTGCATAATTTCTTGTAGTTCTGTCATTTTACTATACCTTTTATTATATTTTAATTGCACATAATTTCATAATGGGATTATAATGATTGCATTATATGAGATTGGAATCTAAAGCAATACTAGGCACCACTCTAAAAACGTCTCTTTGTTTCTCACTGCCTAAGAGTGAAGTAAATCGCTCTTGTATTTCTTTATTCTCTAAGAGTGTTACTATTTCTCTTTTTCTGTTTTGTATCGCTAATTCGTTATTCATTGTTATGCTCCTTTAACTTTTTTTGTTTTTTATATTGTTTGCCTCTATAAATGCCATATAATCCTGCAAAAACAGGCATTAAAAGCACTGCCACCGTTATTATTGTTACTAACACATTCATTTTTTATCCTCATTAATTAAATTTTCTAAAATTATAAGATATATAAAAAATACTAACAATATTATAGCACCATTTAAAAATAAGCCATAAAGCACGATTTCAGTATCTTTATCATGCGTAAAAAATAGCCTATCATTCCTAATTCTGCTACAAATAAAGCTATTATGATATTTTTTATTAAATCTGTTAATGACTTATAATATTCTTTCATACTTTAACCCTTAACCAAACTATCAAAGCCTTATCGCTTCTCTAGCTTCCTTATTCTCTTAGCCAAGAATACAACACTGATACAAAGAATACCGATACATATCCCTTGTATTGACATAATAATATGATCTATTTATTTTCCTTTCTAAAGATATGCTATAATGGAAAGAGTAGATTCTGTAAAATCTGCTCTCCTTTTTATTGCTATTTTATTTGTTTAATAGCAATTGATATAATTTTTGTAAGCTAATCAATGCAACAATGAGATTAATTAAGCTTGTAATTATTTCAAGGTTTTGCATTTTAGCCTCTTTATAATTATATTTCAAAAGCTTGTTTTTGTGTTACTTACTTTTGATTATAATTATAGTTTAAGTTATCTTAAATTATATTCAATAGTAATCTTTTTATGATTATTATTTAATCTTTTTGAAACATGTTTTTCAATTCTTGTAATTCACTTTTTAACTTATCTATTTCATCTTTTAATTTCTTCTCATTACATCCTTTAATAAATTTTCGTATTCTGTTGAAACTTCCATACTTTTTTTAACAGAAAAACCGCTAAAATCAAAATCATAACAATATTGTATTCGTTGTTTTTCTACTGCATTAAAATCACCATTACCAAAGATATAGGGATTAAGATAATAGCTATAAATCCTATCACTTATCTGTTTTCTGTTTATTATGTTATTATCATTTAACTCTTTTATAGACCTTGATATATTCTGCTTATTCATGCCTAATTCTTTAGCAATTTCAATCCTAAATTTAGAATCAATAATAACTTCATTATTGCCATAAGCAACACGTCTTGATATGATTAATGCTAAAACTTCAAGTGTTTTGCGATTAAGTTTAGTTAAGTGCATAAAATTCTCTACATACAATAACATAAACTTGTCTTGCTTGACTCTCTTAATCATGAATTCTTCCTCATCTATTTCATGAGAAATGAACTCATCATTCTCTTTATCAATGGTAATTTTAGCTTTCTTTTTAGTGATAATATCTCGTATCATAAATCCTTACAAATTGGCAATCAAATTACAATAAAAGATTACTGTATAATCAATATTGATTACTAATTTCTATCAAAACATCGTACCACACACATTTTCACAACATATAAATAAACAGAATAAAACACTAATTTTCATGTTGTATCTGTACCATCCATTAATTTTCCTCTTTATTTCATTGCATTATTTGATAGCTTGACTTACCTTATCAAAGATTCTTCTATCATATTGTAATACCCTATATTTTACAACGATTGTGCGATTATGATTTAGCACAATATAATCACTACATTTGTCATTATAAGTATTAACATGTTTTTTGCTTCTTATGATTCTCTATATTTCTGGCTTATACCATCCATATAATACAATGCAAAGCACCAAGATAATACGTACCATATATAATTAGCAACATTCCAAGCTATATACAGTTTCCTTTTATAAGTATCTTAGCCAACACAACAATAACACAAAATGCTATGCCAAAACATTTATATTTAGCATTTATAAAAAAGTGTATAGAGTTATAGGATTAACAGGGAGAGATTCTGTACTATAGATTCTGTTATATTAAAACATTTAGAGAAAAGCATTTGAGGATTGTTTGTTTCATGCATTTGGATATTTCACTACGCTCAATGGCGAATTAACACTTGTATTTAAGTATCTTAGAATCTAAACTATTTATAGATTCTAAGATACTTAAGATATTTTGAGTTTCATCCTCACACATAACAAAGAATCTAGAATCTTTTAGATTCTGTATGTAGTGATTTTGCACCTTTGTATTCTTCAGCTAAAGCCTAAGTAATGACGAGGTGTAGTGTCATTCTAAAGTCCTTATGCTGCAAAGGCTTTAGAATCTAAAGAAATCTTAGATTCTAGATTCCCCCACATAAAAAAGGTTGGTTATGTATCATAGAATAGGCAGTATGCCATTTTTGGATATTCTATTATTCATTGCACAGAAATTACTCCAAGCAATGAGAATTTTTCATGTTTGTCAGGCCTTATAATGTCTTCATATCAATTACATAACGAAATTTTGCCTTACCGGTAGTAAGATTAGTATAGGCTTCATTGATTTGGTTTGCCGCAATGATTTCAGTTTCTGGATAAATTTTATGCTTTAAAGAAAAATCAAGCATTTCTTGTGTCTCTTTCATGCCACCAATAAGTGAACCATAAACTTTCTTATTCGCCTGAAACACAAGCCTTGTGATGTCATTTTTCACACTCTCACCTTCTGGTGGTAGCCCTACAATCGCCATTTCTCCACCGTGTTTTAAGAGATTCACATATACCATTGGGTCATACTTTGTGGGAATGGTAGAAATGATAAAATCAAATCGCTCTTGCACCACATTCGAATCTGTGGTATCATAGAGCTTTTTAGCCCCCATGGCTAGTGCTTCCTTCTCTTTCTTTTTATTTCGTGCAAAGACATAAATCTCTGCACCCATTTGCAAGGCATATTTAACTGCCATCATACCAAGCCCACCAAAACCAGCTACACCGACTTTGGCACCTTTTGCAATCTTACTAAATTTCAATGGTGAATAAGTAGTAATCCCCGCACAAAGCAGAGGGGCGACTTTGTCAAGTGGGGCATTCTTTGGCACGGTTACAGCAAATTTTTCACTAACTACGATATTATTGGAATAGCCGCCATAAGTTGGTTCATTATCATGGAAATAGTCCTTACAGTCATAAGTGAAGACGGTTTTTCCACGTTCACAAAACTGCTCATTACTTGCCTTACATGCCGCACACTCACCACAGCTATTAACCATGCAGCCTACACCGGCATAATCTCCAACCTTAAATTTCTTAACCTTACTGCCCACTGCTACCACACGTCCTGCTATTTCATGACCCGGCACCATAGGATAGATTCCTTCTTTCCATTCACTGCGTGCAGAATGTATATCACTATGACAAATCCCAGCATATAAAATCTCAATCAAAATATCACCATCACCTAAAGAATGACGTGAAAACTCAAAAGGCTTGAAAACATCATTTTTATGTTGCACGGCATAACCCTTAGCACTGATACGTTTGCCCTCTTTGGCTTCATGGATACTTTTTTCTATTATTTGACTTTGCATATTGTCTCCTTTTTTATGAGTTGTTGTTTTCAAAATAGATGCACCGCTAGATTCAGAAGCATTTAAAAAAGAGTTGCCACCTAGTGTGCTAAAAGCGAATGCACCGCTTAGAATCTTTGTGCTATTTTTAAGTTTCTTTTTAAAAGTAGAAAATCCAAACTATGCTAATATGGATTCTAAACACAATTATAAAGAATGAGAGCTACTCTAAGTCAAGAGTTTTAAGCATTATTTGTATATTTGACTCATATTTTTATATATTTAAACAGATTCTTGGAAAGACTACATTATGGCGATTCCAAAATAGTTGTTATCATATCAGTATTGTAAGCAACATTAATTTGAGACCTATTCAGTAGGGGATAATGCGATAAAATATCTACAATTTCATGATAATTAACAAGATAATAGTTGTGAATAGATGCAAAAAGCGAATGCTGATTAAAGATTTCTTTGCCGCTTAATAATACACTATGAAAATTGGCTACTTCGAGCGGATTATGCCCACCTATTTTCTCAAATGCCCCACCAAGTATCACAATATCGCTTATAGCATAGAGATTAATGAGTTCTCCCATAGCATCAACTAAAAGGATTTCGCAATCCAATGCATCAAAATATAATCCGCTTTTTAATACATGATGTTCTGATTTTGAGGGTAAATCGTATGCATACTCATTGGTATCATGTGTCTGTTTTATATCACTAAAACGCAATGTTTTAAAGTCTTTTATACAAAGATTATAGACTTCATTAAAACGTTCAGGATGGCGAGGGACAATTATGAACAATGCTTTATCGTGTTTTTTTGTGATATGATCAGATGGAGTTGGATTATATAAATGTGTGTGATTATATGGGGATTCTAAGGGTATTGAGGTATTTGTCGTTTGCCACAAAGTCCGTAATTTTTTAAATGATTCTAAAATATATTTTTCTTCATTAGCATGTGTGCTTGCTGCAATAATTATCAATCTCTTCGGTTTTAGATATAATCTTGTTAGCGTAATCGGAATGGTTGCTTTAATGTTGCCCAGCACCATGACATGTTTTGCCCCAAGCTTTTTTAATCTGATAGCATCATCATTACTTTGTGCATAGACATAATCAATATAGGAAAATAGATGAGTATAAAAAAATCTTAGGGCATAATAACGATTGAAACTGTGAGTTGAGATTCTTGCGTTGACAAGTTTTATTATTGCGTTATTTTTTTTCGCGATGACAAAAAGCATAAGCCATAATTCAGCTTCAAAGACTAAAAGCATTTTGCATTTTGGAGTGTAAAATGGTAATAAACTTTCAAAAGGCAGATAAGCTATCGTGAGATGCTTCATATCTTTATACAATTTTAAAGCTTGGTTGTATCCTGTTTGTGTGATAACAGTTAAAAAAATACTTCGTGTTTTGGGAATAGATTGCATAAGAGTTTGCAGAGAGCTCACTTCGCCAAATGAACAAGCATGAAGCCATATATCATAATGCTGTTTGCTATAATTTTTAGGACATAAAAAACGCAATGGAATGCTTTGCCTATATTTTTGCTGTAATGCCAATATGCAAAGCAATGGTAATGCAATAATATGGACTATCCACACAAGTCCATAATATATCTTTGCCATTAATAGCTCAGTGTCTATCTTTATACTTGTTCAAGCAAAGCCACATCATACAAAATACGTCCGCAATGAGGACAATGGACAATCTCTATTCCTTTTTTTACGTCGCTTATATTTTTATCATTGAGTTTGATAAAGCAACCACCACAAGCTTCCTTATATATAGCAGTTACACTTGAATTGCCAGCCCATTTACGTATTTTTTCATATAATCCCAAGACTGTTGGATCCATGTTTAATGCAACATCTTGACGTCGTGCACTCACTTTATCTTGTTGAGATTTTATTGTATCTATTTCATCTTTACATGAAGATTCCATATCTGCAATTTCTGCTTCAAGCTTTACGATATTTTCATCTAAGACGATGATACGTTCCTTAGCATTTTTTATTTCTTTTTCAAATAATGCTATTTCATCATTAAATGAAGTAGTTTTTTCACGTAAAATATCTTCTTCCATACCAAGATTTTTCATTTCTTTTTCACTCTTACTATCCTTCAGTCTTTCACGAATTTTTTCAATTTCAGCCGAAAGTAATGCCAATTCACCATTGCTTTTGTTTAGTAATTCATGTTTTTTATCAAGCATTATTTGCAATTCTTGTTTTTCTTTTTCATATCGCATTTTCTCATCTGTTTTTGCATATATTGGGGCTTTTTTTTCTTCAATTATTGGATTATATTTTGCCACTTCTAAATCAAATTTGTTCACTTCAATAAGTTTTTTTAAATTTTCATTCATACTAAAGAATCTCCTAAATATAACAAAATGGATTGTGAGAATGTAGAATTATAGCTTGAATATTGTGCAATTGCAAAATTTTTGCTACTAAATTAGCAAAAATACATTCACTTTCAAAATGTCTTATATCTATAAAACTTATTCCATTGCTATTAGCAATCATGGCATCATGATATTTTATATCACCTGTGATAATGCAATCCCCTCTTTTTGCAATCATATATGATGAAGCATTGCTACCACAAGTAATATAAAGAGTATTAGTGGTATCTGTGCCTTTAGAATAGCGAATATATTGAATCTGCAATTTCTTTTTAATATGGAGCGCAAGAGATTCTATTGTGATATCTTGTGATACTGTAGAATAAAGACGACTAAAGTCTTTCGTGGTACTATAATGAAAGCCCAATGCTTCAAGTTCTAAAGCATTACTCAATGATTCATTAAGGTGTGTTATATCAAAATTTGTGTGCATAGCAATGACACAAATTTCCTTTTGTATACATTTCGCTATTAAATTGCAAGGATATACGTCATCGTTAAAATTTTGCAATGGTTTGAAGATAATGGGGTGATGCACAATTACTATACTTTGGGGTTGGATAGAATCTAGTATTTGATAGTCTAACTCCAATGCGGTATAAATATGCCTACATAATGATTCCATGCTGCCAATATTAAGACCGCTATTATCCCATTTTGCTTGTAATTCAAATGGACTTATAGTAGCTAGTAGATTATAGATTTCTGCAACTTTATACATTTAGATTCCTTAATTAATTGCTTTATAATCATATTGTATGATAATGATTGAATGAGGCAGTTATTTAAAAATATTTTATAGAAGAAATATGACTCTAACATATAAAATTTATTACAATAAATTCTGATTCTAAATAGATTGATTTTTCAGTATAATACAATGGCGTGCTCGGAGGGATTCAAACCCCCGACCTACAGGACCGCAACCTGTTGCTCTATTCAGCTGAGCTACGAGCACAACAGTGATAAAAACAAGAGGCTAATTATAGCAAATATTTTATAAAATAAACCTTATATCATAATTTAAGTACAATAAACTCTAATTATGACGAATACACTACTTGCGTAAATTTCTGTAATATATTGACAAAATTTGGAAAAGAGGTTTGAATACATTCACAATCCTGTATTTCTCCACCACACACACACGCAGCAATGGCGAAACTCATGGCAATTCGATGGTCTCCTTTTGAATCTACTTTAGCATAATGTAATTCGCCACCAATTATATCAAATCCATCTTCATATTCTTGCGTTTTTATTCCAAATTGCCGCAATCCCTCTAACACGACAGCAATTCTATCACTTTCTTTTACACGTAATTCACCTGCATTACGTATTTTTGATACACCTTTTGCCATACTACATGCAATACTTAAAGCCGGGATTTCATCAATGAGCCATGCAATATTTTCCGTGATTTCCACTGCATTAAGGCTTGCATACTGAATCGTAATATCCGCACTACTTTCACAATCAGTCTTTTTATTTTCATAGCTTATGGAAGCACCCATTTTTTCTAAGATTCTAAAAGCTTCAATGCGGGTTTTATTTATCATAACGCGTTTAAGAGTAATGCAGGAATTTGGAGTAATAGATGCTAAAACTGCGAAAAAAAAGGCAGATGAAGGATCATTTGGAATCTGTATTTCAAATCCTTTCAATGGTGGCTTTTGCTTATCAAATGCGTGAAATGGCGTGATAATGATTGCATCATTTTTAATATGAATATAATTATGATTCTGAAATGTTTGCAGCATATTTTCAGTATGATTACGACTCAGCGAAGATTCTGTGTATTGTGATACTTCGTGTGATTGTAGCCCAGCTAGAATCATTGCACTTTTTACTTGAGCCGATGAAAGAGGAGAGTGGTATGTAAAGCCTGATAAAGAGTGATTTGTAGGGATAATGCTAAGAGGTGCTACTTGGCTACTTCCTTTCTTTGTCAAGACTTCTCGTGCAACAATATTTGCACCAATTTCTTTTAAAGGATTGATAATTCTACCCATAGGACGTGCATGCAAATATATATCACCACACAAAACCGCATAGATATTTGCCCCAGCTAAAAGTCCACTAAAAAGTCTCATTGTTGTACCGGAATTACCGCAATACAAAACATCATGAGGTGTTTGTAAGCCATTTTTTGGTGGAGTAAGCAATAAGTCGTTGTTATCAGATAGTGTATATGTGAGTCCCAAACTCTCTGCAATTTTAAGACTTCTTAAAGTGTCTTCTGCATGTAAAAAATGAGAAACTCTACAAGTGTTATCAGCAAAAAGTGCCAACATGCAAACGCGATGGGACATTGATTTATCACTTGCGTGTATATCTATATCTATCTGAATATGTTTCTGCGTAATTGGAGTAATAATAAGATTCATACTAACCCTTTGTAGTATCATTTATGAGTGATAATAAATGCAAATTTGCGATTTCATATAATAGCATTATATCCTAAAATCCTTGATTCATATTTTCCCATACTATTAATTACATAAAGATTGCATACATTCTAAAAATCATAATATATTTTTTACATTTATAAGATTGCTGTTAGCATTGAGATTCTAAAATTAGAAAATTTTCCAAATCGATGTTTCGTTGTGCTATTCAAAGTCCATTCACAGTTATAAAAATCTTTTAGAATCTACTATAAAAATAGATTCTTATACACCACATTCTAAGGATTCTTAGATTACTCTATGCCCTATGCATTCTCTTTTTCAAGATATTGCATAGGGCATATATGAGTTGTGTCAAACAATCAAATAATGCGAGATTATACAAGGATACATTCTTATACCCTATTAGTATTTATTTTTTGCACCACTTCGCAAGTTCTCTCCAAACAATACCACATAACATAATTATAATAAGACTTTTTATTGGATAATAAAAATCTTTTCAGTTCACTTAAGATTCCAATATGGCTAAAGCTTTTTTATATTTTCTCTTGTTGTATGTATAAAAAATAATAAATTTTTCAGAATCTTTCGCATAAAGAAGCAATTCTTCAAAGTCTTTATGTAGGTTTTTAAATGGGGTATGCCAATAACAATGCGATACAAGAAGTTACATGTGGTACAATCATCTCTCCTGTACTTATAGAATGTGCATCAAACCCACCTGCCACATACATTGGGATATTCTTAGTCCAAACATATCTACCAATTTTTATAGAAGCATATCTTATGTAAAGTTCATCTGCACTACTAATCATAGCCGTATCACTAGGTATATAGTCCTCTAAAACACTCAAAGGCATAATCTTTTCATTAAAGCATTTGATAGTAAGCTGTGAATATATCTTTTGAAATATTCTTTTAAGCCCCACATTTGTATTGACTGCGATTGGTTTTAATCGAATAGAAATGCTTATTATGTGAGAATCATCAAGTTTTTTATAATCGATAAAGACAAAATTTCCAATCCCCATTCTAGCCAACAAAATAGCAATACTAGAGCCAACGCTACCCAAACAAAAAGCACCACTTTTTATTCTTTAGAATCTCTTGCGATACAGCACCATCTTGTTGTAGAATCAAGTCATCGAAAAACTGTCTTATAATCTTGGATTTGGGCTTTCATTTTTTACCACAGTAATTAAGTCTCTATCTAAAAGAAATGTAGTAAAATTCACAAGGCTTAAGATTCTATATCTAACTCTTTGGCTATTTCTAAAAGGCTCTTCGTCCCATCTAGGAATCTTAAAAAACCCTGCGACTTCCTTGCTAGATTCTATAATAATTCTTTCTCGTGTTAATACGATAAAATTCTAATGTAAAAAAGTCAGCTTTTGTTCATTTTGTCTTAATACACTTCTATAATTATCTTTGAGTTTACAGTTTATGTGGAACATTTAGTATTACGCCACTCTAGAATCTAACTCTAAATATTCTTCCCAAGATTCTAAATCACTAGAATCTTTGTCTGTATTTCTCGTGCAACAATCACTTCTAGGTACATTGCTACAACCAGCAGTGCATGTAGCGTTGGTCTCTTCTTGTATTTCTTTAAACTCTAAGGTAATCATGAAGTATCTCCTATTTTCAGAATTGTGTGTATTCTACAAAATAAAAAACCAAGTCCTTAAAATAAGGTTTAAATATAAATTAAATCAGATAAATAAATTCATCAACATAAAGCTTCCTAAAATATAGAGGTTTTCTTAAAGTCAAATTTATAGTCATCAATGCAGAATCTTTCTAAGATTTACCACATCTCCACAAAAATGTCTTATTTTAGAATCATTTTTACTATTTATAATAGTACAGAATCTAAAGTTACAGAATTTAAAACTACCAAGAGTTTTTAAATGCAAGTATGAAAATAGCATATACATGGATACATAAACTTTTAGTTGGTATTTTTTTGTTATACTTTAGACTCTATTCAAAGTCGAAGGTATCATAAATGAGCAATTGGGTTGTTATATTAATGCTTGGTGTATCTCTATTTATGGGTTTTATGGGGCTAATTGCTTTTTTATGGGGATTAAAAAACGGACAATTTGAAGATAAAGAAAAAATGATGCAGGGTGTGCTTTTTGATAGCACACAAGATTTAAATAACAGCATAAAGCAAAGCAAAAAGGATAGAACATGAAACAATATGATGTAGTAATCATTGGAGCTGGTCCCGGTGGTATAGCAAGTGCTATTGAATGCAAAAAAATGGGGATTCAGAATATTGTATTATTAGAAAAGACCGACAAAATTTGTGCCACAATACGTGAATATTATAAAGACGGTAAAAGAGTTGATAAGGATTATAAAGGACAAATCGTAGATTTAAAAGGACATATCCCATTTAATGATGGCAATAAAGAAAGCACATTGGAGCTACTAGAAAAACTCTTAGTAGAGAATCACATTGAGGTATTATACAATCATGAAGCAGAACAAGTCCTTACTCAAAACAATCATTTTATTACACGTACGACTAATAATGTAACATTTGAATCAAAATTTGCCATTGTGGCAATAGGTAAAATGGGGAAACCCAACAAACCTTCTTATCCTCTCCCCATAAGTTTAAGAAAAAAAGTAAACTTCAATGTTAATGAGTGTGTCGCAGGTGAAAACACACTAGTTGTAGGTGGCGGTAATTCTGCAGTGGAATATGCAACCTATCTTGCAAGCATTACACAAACCACGCTCAACTATAGACGTAAAGAATTTACTCGCATTAATGATGAGAATGCAAAAGCTTTAGAAAAAAGTTTGCAGAATGGATTACAATCCAAATTTGGTATTGATATTGCATCAGTAGTTGATGAAAATTCAAAATTCAAAGTTACATTTACAGATAATACTACTGCGATATTTGATAGGATTGTCTATGCCATTGGTGGCGTTGCTCCTGTTGATTTTTTGACAAAATGTGGAATCAATGTTGATTCACATGGTGTCCCCCAATGTGATGAAAATAAAGAAAGTAATGTGAAAAACCTTTTTGTAGTTGGTGATATTTTATTTAAAAATGGTGGTTCTATCGCCATTTCGATGAATGATTCATATCTTATCGCACAAAATATTCAAAAACTGTTGTGATATAACGGGATACATAAAACCAACAAACTGTGCTTTGGTACATTTAAGTTGCCTACTTTAAAATCTTTATAGTTTTTATCCAAACTCAATAATCATGTTTCCTTACACTCAATATGACGTAATAATAAACAATGGCTACTAAAACATTTACATAAAATACTAACTTTTGTATTTTTAAATTTGTTATATTATGCGAGCTTTACACACAAAAAGATTCTATAAATTCAGTAACAAGAAGATAGCATGAAAAACCATTTGTTTGCACCAAAGATGCATCAAAGGTTTTGCATAGCAATATCATATCACACTCGCCATATTATCTTACTTTGTGAAAAACTGTTATAGCCTTGTTTTGCATACTACTATGATAGATTATTGCTATATAGTTATATCCAAATCAAACATCGGCATACACCGCATCGGAAGTGGGTATTTTTACGAGGTTGTGTGATTGTTCTTTGCTAGGAGTCGTTTTGACTAAGAGATACTTACGAATCACTTGCGAATCTATTCTGTGGCAGCTTGGGAATTGATAGTTGTTCTGAAGTAGTCAAATCTTAGTAATTGATTACCCTATTCATAGGCTTGCAATGTGTCATAAGAAATATCCATTCTTTCTGCAAAATCTTTTTATGATAATCGGCTGTTATTTCGTATTTCTACTATTGTATGTCCTAACATAAACTTCCTTGTATAGCAGAAATAATAGTAAATATCTTGACTTTACATATTTTTATGTAT
>CASFZH010000022.1 GCA_949299115.1 uncultured Helicobacter sp.
TTTTCTCTTAATTATATTTTGCATAGAAATTCCTCTACAACTTGTCTGTTATGAACCTTATTCATTATGAAACAAACATAATACTGAAATATTGTAGGTTTTTGTTAATAGTTACATGCTGTTGTGGCTTGTGGGAGTTAGCGATATGATTTTCTATGTGATTCAGTGGATTATAGATTATTTCAATTTTGCTATTTAGGCAAAAATACTGTATTGCGAATAGCATTGCTTAATTTATATTTTTAATTATTTTTTTTAGATTGCTTTGTATTGAATCGTACAAAATTGTACGAATTTTATATTGTTTTATAGACAATCAATCATATAATCATTATGATTAAATATTTATTGTTTATATTTTAAGAAATAATATTTTATTACTATAATTTATTTTATAAGCTGAGGATAAAATAATGTTATATACATAGATATAAAATAAAAAGCAGTGTTTTGCAAAGCAAAAGAAGTCATGCTCTTTTTTGTATTTATAACACACTTTAATTGCATATACTATTTGATATTTTGTGTAATCTTATTATAGTATTGCATAGTCAGTAAAAAGATAGAATCTAAAAAATGAATGAATCCTTTTGTCAATATTCTAATCTTATACATGTTTAATTTTGCACTAGTATTGTAGTGATAGCTTTAAAACATATATTGCAATTTCTTTTATTGCAGATTCCAATTCATATATTCTCTTTGTATATTTCTATGTTATTCACAAAAACCACTCTCGCATTGATTCAATAATGCCGAATTGATCGGTGTGAGACTGCCCCTGGCTCCTGCACCATCGCCCGAGCAATCATAGAAAGAAAGTAACGCAGAGAGATTGCTTTCAAATGGATTTTGCGGTGTTACTTGAATAGCAGCTAAGACTTCAATTGTTCTCATATCGGCTAATAAGTCTCTAGCAGATTCTATTGTTGTAGCTGGGGTCATTGCATCAAGAAATACTTCATAAGGGACATTAGGTAAATTAACAGGAATTACGTATAACCCGCGGCTTGTATTGATAACAGGCTGCATGTGTCCTCCTAATACTCCATGTTCATCTCGCCTGAAAGTAACTACCATCCATACACTTCCGTGAGGTGAATGAAGTATTCTATTGATTTCAGAATTTATACTACTTGCATTTCGCATAAGTCCATGATAAACAAAATCATATTGCCCTAAAGTCATAGCCAATGTGCCACGTACAACACGTAATGTTCTATCATAAATATCCTCATGCTCAAAAAGTGGGAATCCTTGTACATAAGAAAAAAATTGATAATTTCTATGCAAATGTGGAAAAAGTTGTTCAAATGATATAAAAGGGTCCATATTGGGCTGGTATGCAAAAAGATGTGGGGTAACAGGCAATGAAGGATATCGTTCTGTTAATTGATAAATAATTTCCATTGTATGTAAGAAACATATACCACATGCCCCAACAGAAATTTCTTCAGAATGCTCATAATCTGTAGCTGTACCAATAGTATAGAGCAATCGTAACCAATTTTCATCAAAATTATAATCATTAGGAAAATTTCTTGCACCAACCATTTTTGTGCCTGGTGCTGGGCAGTATTCTAGGTTTTTAGAGAAATTACCACCTATAAATTTATAATATTTTATAAGAAATGGGTCTAGGACAAAATAAGAAGTGGGGGAATTTGCGATATCTTGCTCTAAATATTGCCCATTCATCGTATAGAGATTTCCCCAATTTGGTCCATAACGTGTTGTTCTTAGAAAATGGCGATTATGGTCCAAAAATACTGTACCCAAATCTGCTTGATATATGATATCCCATTCTAAATTTTTATCTGTATCTGTATCTTTACAGAAATCAGTGTATGTCCAGTTCCATGAACCACCCGGGCTAGAGTAGGATATAACACATTCAAATAAACCTTCTATATCGCTGAAACTAAAGAGATGTTTATTCTCTGGGTTATAGAAAAAATAAATAGGCTCATCAGTTGTCCCTCTTTTTTCTTTACCTATAAAATTCTTTGTATCATTGTAATACCAACCAATCGTTGTCTTTATATTTAAAGAATGAGGTCTTGCTTTTGTTTCTACCCAATCTTGCATACTTCCAAGAAGGCTATGGTTGTAATAATCATTAGGATTACGTGAAATATAAAGATAATATTTGTAGTCTTTGATTCGATAATTACCAACTTTACTATAAAATGCACCATTTTTATAATTCCAAATTTGTGCAGGGTCATTGATAGCACAAGGGCGAAGTCGGATATAATCCCATTGTTCTTTTTTATTTAATACAGAATATGGTGCAGAGAGACACAGCCAAGTCTCACCACCTACATGCATAGAAATTCGTTTTAACACATCATATCGTGCCTTTGTCTGATATTTACAATAATCTAGTGTTATATAACTCTCATTCGCTATAAATGTTGGTCTATAGCAATATGTATAGCCCTGATGATTAATAACTTTTATAGCTTTGTCTTTAGGTGCATCAGCAAGTTTTTGGATAACTTTTAGGGGTTGCTTAGTATTGTTAGAAATATTTTTTATAGAATCTATAAAATCTTGTAGTGCTAGTTGTAAAGTTTCGTGCGGTTGTTTTGTATGCAAATCTTTTATTTTATATGATGTTGTATCATAGGCAAACAGATTCATGAAAGAGGATAGAATAAAAAGTATTATGCCTCTAAAAAAGGAATATCGTATCTCTTTTACCATACTTTTACGGTGTTGCATTGCAGTTATATCCATAAGAACTCCTTAAAAATACTATATGTTGCATTATGCAATGCAACATGCTCCTTTATTTATTAAAAATTCTAATTTTATTAACTATTGTATAAGTTTTATTGTTATAAGAATTGGGTATCAGATTCTCTGCTATGATGTTACGATACAATAAACGTTAAACAATGAATCTGTTGCAATATAAAGATTGTATGTTTAATTCAACAAATACCTTTTATACTCCTCAAAAGGTAGCTTTGTAACATCACTCTTATTCTCTGTATAATCAACATCAAAGATACAAAAAGGCTCTTTTGTCTTTAAGCCCAAATGTGTAAAGCTATGATATAAAGGCAATAAAAGCTCTTTTATCGTAGCACCATGATGTCCATCATAGCTACTCTCTGTGCCACCTGCTGTAATAACAAGCCCAAAAGTCTTACCCTGTAGCATTTTGGATTCTTTATAAAAAATAGGCGTTAGCACAATATCCTGCCAATCTTTTAGCATACCCGGTGTGCTATACCAAAAGAGTGGAAATTGAAAGATGATATTTTGTGCTTTTTCTAGTAATGTAAGCTCAGAATCAAGGGCAATCTCACTACTATGCTTATAAGTCGTGCTAAGATTATGCACCTTGATGTCTTGAGAGTCTTTAAGAGATTCTAAAAGGGCTTTATTTGCCTTAGAATCTTGCCAAAATGTATGGGCAAAAAGTATAAGTGTTTGCATAGCAACTCCTTTAGATGTCAGATATATGAAAATATTTTGTATCTTCTTCATAGAATTTCCGTAGAATTATAAAATAAAAAAAATCAATTATCAACTCATGAAAGCAACAATCACTATAATCACAGTAATCTTTAAGATTACTGTGATAGATTTTCTCCACACATCACGGACTATAACCATGTGAAATAAGTCTTATTAAAGTTAAACACAAATCCCCTGCAAAATGATACTACATACCTTAAGATCTTATAGCGTCGTACTCCAAGTCTGACAAAGTAACAATATGTATGTATCCTCTTAGTCTCTCATAACCTAATCTTTACAATGTTTCTAGCATAAATCTGACTGTAAATCATAAAATGTATGATGCAATTTTGAAATAAACGTACACGATAGACTGATGAATAGAGAAAGTAATACGACAAGGCAAACAAGGCAAGATAGATTCTGTAATCTAGCTAACGATGATAAACCACCAGATTCTAAAATGTAAGAACTATGTATTGCAAAGTGAGTGTGGGCTGTCAATAAGTAGCACATTGAGCTAGATTTATTGTCAATCTACAAAAAAGTAAGCGATATTAGGCACTTGTGCTTTAGGCTTGGTAGCCATAGTGAGCTTAAATAGGGAAACTAATGCAAAATCCATAGCCTAGATGAATGATAAGATGAGTGTGAGGCAAAGAGATTCTATGCAGAGATAACAAATATAAAATCTTTTAATCAATGAATTGTAGAATTTAAAAATAAATTTATAACAAATAGAATTAATATCAATGTATCCTAGCGACTTTCAAAAGTAATACTAAATTTTCTATCCGCTCTCATACATAGGCAAATTATATTCTATCACTCAAAAACAATCTATTTCTTTTACATATCTTGTTATTTAGCATACTGTACCTGCTACTTAGCTAACGATGGAGACCGATTTCTCTACCCACCACCTAGACTAATCTCACAACATAATACTTCACCATTCTAAAATGTTAGCCGAAGAAGTTTTAAGAAGAGAATCTACAAAGATTCTCAAAGATATTTCAACTTTTTCAAAGTCTTAATATGACGACGATTCTAACTATTTTGAATCTATTCTTAATCATTTTGACTTTGAGCGAAGCAAAGAGAAGAATCTGCCAAAATAGAATCTAAGGATATAAAACCCAAACAACACAAAAGATTCTGCGGATTTTACAAATCCTCACAATGACAAAGCAAAATCTAAAAATACAATGATAAATTCTTAGCGATACAGACTTAAGACTAAAACTTCAAAGATTTATTCCAAATAGACTCCTAGAGTTTAAGCTAAGGTTGTGTTTCAAATAAGACTTGAAAGATAGTGATACTATCATCAAGATTTTAGAGAAATCGCAGAAGCACATAGCGAACATAATGATGATTTCTATAGAATTTATAATCCAAATGTAAATCTGTATAGAGAGCTATTTTCAAGGATTTATAGAGGGTAAAAGTAAGCAAAATACCTTGTAAATAAGTATTTTATAAAAATTTTTCATAATAACACATCACAATAAGATATGATTATTGTACTAAAGATTCCCAAAGAAATAAAGACGAGAGAAAATAGGAATGCCAAAGTATTATACGAGCACCAATTGAATCACAAAATATGTGGAAATGAAATTTTCTTTTTCTAACGTACTTTAAAAATTTAGTGTATTTGATATGCTTATTGCATGATAGATAGTATCGCTTTAAGAACTTTTACATTTTAATCACAACTTTGTGTCGTTGTGTTGTGTTACTTATAATAATTGAGACATATAAATCAAAAATTTTAAAATTAATTTGGCTGATTCTATATGTATTAATAGTAATATCAAAATTTAAATTATAATTGAAAAATATTATATAAAAAATAGTATTTGTACCAAATATCTACTGAAGTTATTGTGCATTATTCTACAAGCTTGCTACATGCTTTGTGGAATCCTAAATCACAAGATTCTTTAAATAATCTTGATTCTATATCAAAATCTCGTATAACTTTTGGTTTATTGCGATAAAATAGTGCAGCAGTATAGCAACTTTTTCCATCGCCTTCATAGCAAGCTTGAGTATAAAGCTTTAGGGCTTCCTGACTATTTTTCTTATTTCCGATTCCATAGTGATATGACATTCCATATATTCTACAGCCAAAGGCAGAATTTAAGTCACATGCTTTTTTGGCATAAAAAGTAATAAGTGGAATCTTTGTGAAAGGAATGTTTGTACAATCATTTCTCCAAATTTCTGATATAGCTAATTCACATGCTTCTCTTAATGCCATGTTCCCTTGTATTCGTTGGGAGCACATAAGTCCATATCGCGATTCTTCTGTAAAGTTATTAGGAATTTTTATATCTGACTTTTTTTGATATTGTTTGGTATACTCCCATTCCACAAGTCCATTTGTCGTATTCGTGATATATAAAACAAGTTTATATTCAATTATATTCAGAGTATGCAGTCTCTGTATAGTGCTTGATATTGATGCGTTTAAAGAATATTGGGGTATTAAAGATGAATCGTGAGAAGCTATTTTTACAAATTCTTTATTATTACGTATTTGATAGATTTTTCTTAGTAGAGAATCTTCAGGAACAATATTTTCAGAAACGGTATTTGCAAAAATGAAAGTATCAGAATCTTTGAATATTTGTAGAAAAGTACGCATTAATAAGAGAGAATCTATTCTAAAATCTGCGGAATTGTAAAAACTTGCAATGGCGATGACATTGGGTTTTTGTATTTGCCTACCTAAAGAAGAAGTAAGAAGGCTTATTCCGGCTAATTGACTAAATTCCTGAATTTCTTTAATACTTAAGTTAAATGACTTATGTAAATTATTGGAATTATAGATAGCAGATTGGGCTAAAATTGACACACAACATACAATCCACAACAACATTGCCTTGCAAAGATTCAATACAATATCCTTATGCTAAAACTTATTCTTACATTATATCAGAAATATTTTCTACCTACATGAGGGAGAACCGCATCAAATATCTCACAACCACATATTTGTAAAGCAATGCGAATCATTTGAATCATTAAAGAAAGAAGATATGATATTATGAATAATCTCAAAAATTACTTACTATAACAATAAATTTCTACTCAAAATTCAAGAATCTTATGGCAGATTCATTTCTATTGGGATCATAATAATATTTTAGATTCTATAAAATTATTACAAATTACACAAAATTGATTACTAAAGGTTAAAAATTATACTATGTATTGATTGAATATGATAATGTCGCACTTTTACATGTAGCATGTAAAAGCATATTGTTTAATGATGTAATGACTATGTAATCCTAAAGTTGCATTCTTCTACAAAAACCACTGCCAATATACAAGCCCAAAAATCGTCGTAAGCACAATCCCACATACACTAAGCACTGCACCAAATTTAAACATTTCCATAGGCTTGATATTGCCCTTGTTTGCCACGATGGCGTTGGGTGGTGTGGAAAAAGGTAGCAGGAATGAAAAGCCAATACAAATCGTAGCAATCAGCATAATGAGGCTCTGATAGCTTGGCTCCAAAAACTCCTTAGTCGAAGTGTAAAGCACAGAGAGCAAAATCGCGCTTAATGCTGTGGAGCTTACAAACATCGTGAGAAACAACACAAACACGCACACACACAGCACAAAAAGCAAAAGCGGCAGGGTGCTAAAGTAGCTAAACACAGGAGCAAATGCCTGCCCCAACTCGATCTTGGAAATAGCCATTGCCACGCAGAATCCCGCCCCAAAAAGAAAGATAATCTCATAAGGAATGGAACGCGAATCTTCCCAAGTGAGAAAACCCAATTTTGGGATAAACATCATAAGCCCAAAGCTTAGAAGAATAATGTTTTCATTTAGCCCAAGTCCGGGATAAATGGGCTTAATAGGTGAATTGAGCAGCAGTACTACTAGCAGAGCAGCGATATAACACAAGAGCTTTTTGTGTGCAAAACTCATCGTAATAGATTCAAAAGAACTAATAGAGATTTCCTCACTATTATTCAACCCATAGGAGAGAATGGCAATCATCGCATAGAGCATACTTAGGCTCAAAGGCAGCATAAGCATCATCCACCCCACGAAACTAATGCTCCCAAGCCCGGTAGTCTCTAGGAATCCCAAAAATATAAGGTTTGGTGGTGTGCCTATGGGCGTAGTAATCCCACTGATACTTGCCCCAAATGCCACAGCGAGTAAAAAGCGGGTCTTAAGTACAGAATCTTGTGTGATAGATAATGCAATAGGCACGAGTAGCAAAGCTACCGTGGAATTTGAGAGTGCACTCCCTAGTATCACGCTAGCCGTTCCAAAAGCAGTGATAATGCCTTTTGGGGTCTTGGGGAAATGAGCTAAAAGCACTTTGGCGATGATTTTGTGTAGTCCGATTTTCTCCACAGCAGTGGCGAGCATAAAGCCTCCAAGAAAAAGGAAAATAATGGGATTAGCATAATTGCTCGTGGCGGATTTGACATCTAAAATCCCAAAAGCAGGGAAAAGCACAATAGGCAGGAGGGAAACCATACCAAGCGGCAATGCACCATTAGTCCAAAGCACGATGAGAAAAGCGAGTATCCCCAAAAATGCACTTACCTGAAAACTTGCATCATAATAAAAAATGCTCAAACTCCACACGAGTGCCGACACAGCCGCAGCGACACTTAAGCCCACAAGGACATCATTTTTACTCTTAAGATGCTTACGCATTCTATTTCTCAATAGTTTTGTTTTGACTTTAAATGGCATGGTTAGAAACTCTTTAAAAATAAATAGCTATACATGAAATAAAAAATTAATTATATATTATTTATATACAATATTATATTTCTATTTATACTTTAATAAGTATATGATAGACAATAACTTAAATCTATTCTTGAATTGGTTGAATACTGCTATTATCTGGCTTGATTGTATCAAGAAAATCAATTAATTGTGCGGCACATTGCATGTACATTTTGCTTGTGTAACTATCGGGATTATAGAAGCTCATTGGCTTTCCGCTATCACTTGATTCTACAATTTTTGGTTCCAATGGTATCTTAGCAACAATATTTGTATTAAATTGCTGTGCTAATGATTCTGTATTACCATTGCCAAAGATGTCATAGATTTTATCACAATCTGGACATCTAAACCCACTCATATTTTCGACAATACCAAAAATTGGAATATTGCATTTAACAAACATATCTAATGCACGGAATCCATCATCAAGAGCTACCATTTGTGGTGTTGTTACATTGATTCCTGCACCAATTGGAACACTTTGCGCAATCGTAAGTTGTGCATCTCCTGTACCAGGAGGCATATCTATCACCAAGATGTCAAGATCACCCCACAAAACATCTTGCAAAAGTTGCATAATGGCACGCATGACAATGGGACCTCTCCACACCAAACTTTGCTTAGTATATAAAAGCCCAATACTCATTATCTTAATGCCATATTTTTCAAGTGGAATTAATTTCTTACCATCAGGACTTACCTCTGGCTTAATAGAATCAACTCCAAGCATTCTAGGAATATTGGGACCATAAATATCCGCATCGAGCAAACCAACATTTTTGCCACTTTTTGCTAAAGAAATGGCAAGATTTGCACTTGTAGTAGATTTCCCTACTCCACCTTTACCGCTACTTACCATAACAAAATGCTTTACAGACGGAACAAGATTCTGAATTGTTGATTCTTTCTGTCGCTTTGTTGTATTAGGACTTATAATATCAATATCAATTTTTGCTAATCCTAAATGTTTTGTTTTTTCTATAATATCTGCATGAATTGTTTGTATTACTTCTTCATTACTTGATGGAATGGTAATTTTTAAGTAAGCCATATCACTTTTGACATCGATATGACTAAGAAAACCAAATGTTACAATATCTTTTTCAAAATTTGGATAGATAACTTGTTTCAATGATTCTATAATTTTCTCTCGCATGATATTCCTTCTTTTTAATTAATAGTAAAAATATTTTTTATATATTGTAACATTAAAGTTGTAGTTTTGTTTTAATGCTTTGGATATAATTCAAGCAAACTATGATGTCTTTTGGATAATATAATGATTTATGTTGTAGCATCAAATACTGAATCCCTTTATGGCATACAATCACGCAATCATATTCACATGCTTAATTTTTTGCAGATACGACATACGTCATTTTGTATTGAGGCAGCCATACTAGAATCTGTTGATTATCTACTTTTTACGTCAAAAAATGCTATCAAAGCAATATTGCAACATGATTTATTCACTATATTTTTGCAAAAACAAGCGATTGTTATTGGAGATTCTACAAAACAAGCATGGATAAAGGCTGGTGGTAAAATCGCATTTTGTCCCGATACGTCATGTAATGGATATGGTTTAGCAACAATATTAAAGAATTTTTTTGCAGATTCTACACAAATACCACATTTATTGTATCTTTGTGGACAAGATAGGATAACAAACTTTAAGGTTCTTTTAAAGAATACATGTAAAGTCACCGAAATCATTGTATATAGAAGTCTTATGATACCACAAACTTACGATGATTCTACGATGTCGTGTATAATGTCGAAAGAATCGCAAAAATTTGTAAAAGATAGTATTTTTATTTTTGGTTCACCTAAACAATATAAGGCTTTTATCCAGCATTACACTTGGCAAACAACATGGCTAGCTATCGCATTGGGTGATACTACTTTTGCCTGTTTTGCAGAAGATATTTGTAAAATCAACGCAAAAGGTAATTTAAAAAAGGCTTTGCAGATTGCATGCGATATTGAAAATTCCTGTATGTCAACATAGTCTATACATCAGAATCATAAATATCATTTGGAATAATATGAAAAACACAAAAAAACAACATTACAATAAATTTTTAGATGGCCGTAATAAAAAGGCGAATATTCAAACTCCAGTTCAATCCACTATTGATAATCGATGCAATTTTCTTGTAGCACGGCTTAAAGCATTTATTACCGATATGTTCCTCATTAATATGCCATTACTTTATACTGTTGTGTATATAATTATGGGTAGTAAGGAATCTTTTCAGCATAATCACATTGTTACCGGGCTTTGTGAAGTAGGATATTGTGTGATTTTATTTCTTTTTTTTTATTTTAAAGGGCAAACACCGGGCTTCCGTTATGCTGAAATTATGCTATGCAGTACTATCATGACACACAAACAAAAACATATTACTGATAAAGCCATTTTACATGATGAAATACCACCAAAAGCATGGCAAATTATTGTATATATATGTGTGTGGCTTATAGAGGTATGTTTTTTTTTGTGGGTTTTTGCTTTTTTTAGAAAAGATAAACGTACATTGCATGAAATCATATCTTATACTAAAATTATTTATAAGGCAAATCCAGCCAAAGAACGTCATGCAAATATTACAAAAAGATAAAAAACAGTACATGTATTATTTCTAAGTTTATTGTTTTTATAGATTAAGAAAATAACCAATATGAAATTTTTCTCAAAAATCACTAAAGTACTTACATACCATTCAATGTAGAAATTCAGATTTGAATATAAAAAATGTGTTCATAATGAAAGCTTAAATAAAATTAAAAATGGCGGAACGAACGGGGCTCGAACCCGCGACCCCCTGCGTGACAGGCAGGTATTCTAACCAACTGAACTATCGCTCCTGCTAAAGTTATTGTGAATATGGTGGTCACTATAAGACTCGAACTTATGACATCCACCTTGTAAGGGTGGCGCTCTACCAACTGAGCTAAGCGACCTTTACTTTTTTATCACGTATCTACAACAAGGTAAATCGTCATCTAATCAAAATGTTTGGTGACCCCTAGGGGATTCGAACCCCTGTAGCCACCGTGAAAGGGTGGTATCCTAACCGTTAGATGAAGGGGCCACACAAAACTATAAATGGTGACCCGTGTTGGATTCGAACCAACGGCCCATTCCTTAAAAGGGAATTGCTCTACCAGCTGAGCTAACGGGTCATTTCACAATGTAGAGCGGGAATTATAGTATTTTTTTTAATTAAAGTCAAGATTTTAGTTAAATTTTTAAAAAACATGAATGAATAAAAACATAGAGTTATGTGATTTCTATTGAGTTTAGATAATATTAAAATTCGGCTTAACATATTTGGGTGCAGTAAGAATGTAATAAAACAAAAAGTCAAGCCCAAACTAAAAATTTGAAGTCCAATTAATATTTAGCATTTTATAAAAATGCAAATCTAGGAGTAGACAAAATTATTACATTTCTATTTCAATACTGAAGTAGCCTCATAGGCATTTTAAGTTGTTTAAGTTAAAGCTGAAATTATATATTATTACAATAGTGAAAAGTAGATTAAATTTACAAATATTTCATAGTAATATTTTAGAGTTTATTGTTTATTTATTTTGTCTACATTAACAATTTTTGGCTAGAATATCGCTTAGTTTATTTTACTGAAATGCTTAAAGGAGAAACTATGAAAGTTTTAAAAAAAATGCTATTTGTTTCCGTTGCGGCCACTGGGTTGCTTATTGCTTGTCCAGATATGCACATGTCGGGCAAAGGCGAAAAACATAGTGGGTTAAAACCACCACATGGAATATTGGAAGAATTGTATGTAAAAGCAACTACTAAGCAAAAAAGAGACTTATTGCAAATTGACCATGATTTTCATAAAGCAGTAAAGGCACAAACTGAAAAATTCAGAGAATATAGAGATGCTGTGGAATTCGATATCAAAAATCTTAAGCTAGATCTTGAAGAAGCATCTCTAGAAAGAGATACTACAAGAGCAACAGAAATTCTTCATAGAATTGCAAAAAAGCAAGAAGAAATTCGTAAAAGTAAGCAAGATGAAAAAAATTTACGTTATCTTTTAGAAGAAGATAAAATTAAGAAAATGCATACTGTATTGAAAGTGAAGTAATAATTATTTGATACAAAGATTATTTAATCTAAATTTTTTCTATTCTTTATTTGTTAGGATTTCCTAGCATACTTAGATTATTCTTCCCTCTTTTATCTTTAATGCTTCTTATATTTATATTCATAAATCATAAGGTTTAGCATGTATAAATTTATCCTATATATTAGTGTGATATATTTTTTTAATTGTAGTATAGTATGTGGATACACTATTTGTGATACTATGATTGATGGAATCATGATGAAAGGTCAATGTAAAGGGGCTTTGAAACACGGAAGATTTGTTGGCTATCATAAAAATGGGGCAATGGCATGGGAAGTCCACTTTAAAAACAACGTTTTACATGGTAAATTTAAACATTTCTATCCAAATGGAAACCTTCATTTTACAGGTTCTTATAAGAATGGTGTTTTGCATAGTTCATTTGTTCAATATAATCAGGATAATGGTATGTTGCAGGCAAATTTCAAAAAGGGAGTTTTACATAATTGGCTTTATGTTTTCTACAATGGACAAAAAGTTGAGGCATTAAAATATTACTACGGTAAATTAGCCCAAAAACTTTATCTTGATTAACCATAGAAAAGAATTTATAAAAGATAAAACAACAGAAAATGTAGGTATTTTGTATATGTTGGAAAAAAGAAATTCTATTCCTCGTCATTCAGATATTAACACTCAAGAAATTTCTCATAATAATACAAATGATAAACAAGATATTTTAATGAATAAGTCTACTGGTGGTAATTCTATTAAAAAATACGCAATGTATTGGAAAAGAATGCAAGCATATTATGCGATACAGTACAAAAAAATACTTCATTGCTACAATGACTTTACTGATAAAGATAAACTATTCCATTATGCGTCATCATTAAGTTTTTATAACATATTTTCAATCATTCCCATATTTCTCACACTTTTTTCTATTTTTACAAATTTTCCAAGTTTTCAAGAGCAACTTCAAAATATTAAACAAGTTATACTTGATAGTATTTTGCCTACTAATGTGCAAGATGTATCAAAAATGTTAGACGGATTTTTATTGAATGGTAAAGAAATGGGATTTTTGGGTTTTTTAATATCACTCATTAGTTCTTTTATCTTTTTTAGAAATTTTGATGATATTTGTGCTAGGATATTCTCTGCAAAGAAACGTAGTTTTTTTGATTCTTTCATTGTTTATTGGCTTTTGATTACATTAATACCATTATTTGTTGTAACATCTCTTTATTTTAATACCTTTATTGCTGGAAAATATTCTAATATATTGACACATGTATATGCCGCTCTACCTTTAATCATAACATGGTCAATATTTGCTTTATTATTTCGCATTGCAGCCAATAAGTCTTTACATTCTATTGTTTTATTATTCAGTAGCTTTGTTGGTGCTGTAATTTGGTATTTAGTTAAATTTCTATTTTTTTACTACGTTTTTTATAATAAATTTTATAGTACTATTTATGGTTCTGTATCTATTGTTATGTTCGTTTTGCTATGGATATATGTTTCTTGGCTTATTGTTCTTATTTCAATGCGTATGTGTAAAAAGCTAGATGATAGATTCACATATAAATAATGCTATTTCAATAAGACTGCGTAACCAGTATAGGGTTCTAATAAAATAGAAAAATTACCAACAATTACCCTTTGTGGAATCATCGGTGTATGTAATGTCGCCCCGCAAAGCACCTTGCTAAAATCGCTAAAATAAAATCTAAAGGTATCTCTTTCTTGACATGTTGTGGGTGTATCAAGTCGTAAAATTTCTAGTTTTGAGCTTTCATGGAATCGAAAATCAAAAAGAGCATTGTCTTTGCAAAAATTGGCAATATTGGTATTATTATATCCGCTCAAACATTGTGAATTTCCAACATGTAATGCCACAATGTCACCAGCTAATGGACGTCTATCAAAATCTGTAGTGTTAGCGAATCTTGGAGTATCACGATAGATAGAAAGACTATTTTTAGTGTAGATTCCACTAGTATGAAATTGTACCTGCCAATGAAATAATTCGTAGCGAGACAAGAGCTGTTTGGAATCTACTCTTGCAAAAGCATAAATATCACCAAAATTCTCAAAACCTAATGTAGAACTTTCAATTAAAGATAATATGCGAGTATGTTTAAGAGCATAAAGAGTTGTTAAGGCTGGTCGCAACTGATTCTGTAAAGTAAGAGAATATGATAGCCACGCACTTGAAGAAATTATTCCAATGATATTTAATAAAAAAATGATTTCAAGAAATTTCATTGATTCTCACTTTTATAATATTTTACAAAAATACAATGATTATATCATAAATGTTTAAAAAAGTAACTTTACGATAAAGCATTATATTTCTATGATAATAATTGCTGAAAATCATTATTTATTTAGCAAAAAAGTATTCTGTATTATCATAGAATGATGTTAATTATAACTTGATACACTCTCGTTCAATACTGTATTTTAAGTTATAAAGATTAGTATTAAAATATATAATTCTTCTTACTAATTTTATGATATAGTGTAGATATTAAAATTTTATTATTAAAGGATTCATTATGATTAAAGGTTTTGCAATGTTAAAAATTGGTTCTGTAGGAATCATTGAAAAAGAACATTTAGAAGAAGTAACTACTGGTAGGAAAATCATCTGCGGACCCTTAGATGCAATAGTCCGACCGATTGCTGTTGCCCCTTGTACTTCAGATTTACACACTTGCTATGAAGGTGGAATTGGTGAGCGAACCAATATGTTTTTAGGACATGAAGCAGTGGGTGAAGTCCTAGAAGTCGGCGAATTAGTCAAAGATTTCAAAGTGGGTGATAAGGTCATCGTCCCTGCCATCACACCAAATTGGAATGCCCTAGAATCTCAAAGAGGCTATGCACAACACAGCGGTGGCCCCCTTTCAGGTTGGAAATTTTCCAACTTCAAAGATGGCGTATTTGCAGAGAAATTCCATGTCAATGATGCTGATGGGAATCTAGCCCATTTACCAGAAGGTGTTTCTCCAATCGAAGCGGTTATGCTGTGTGATATGGTTACAACAGGATTCCATTGTGCTGAAAATGCTGAAGTGAAGCCGGGTGATACAGTAGCAGTTATTGGTTTGGGTCCAGTTGGACTTATGGCTTGTGCAGGAGCAAATGCGATGGGTGCAAGCGAGATTTATGCGGTGGATTGCGTGGATTTTAGATATGAAGTTGCACATAAGTATTATGGGGCAACGCATTATGTTAATTTTACAAAAGCTCCTTTTCCTCAACAAATTTTAGAGCTTACCAAAGGGAGGGGTGTAGATAAAGTTTTGATTGCAGGAGGAGGACTAACGACCATTGGTGAAGCATGTGAATGTGTAGTCAATGGTGGGATTGTCAGCAATGTTAATTATCTTGGCACAGGGGAGCATATCACAATTCCAAGAGTAGCTTGGAATGTTGGTATGGGACATAAAACCATTAAGGGTGGTTTAACTCCGGGTGGTCGATATAGAATGGAAAAACTTGCAAGACTACTACAAACCAAAAAACTTGATGTTAATCCTATTATTACGCATAGGTTAGAAGGTAAATTTGAAGAAATTGCTCAAAGTTTGGCAATGATGAAAGATAAACCTAAAAATTTGATTAAACCTGCTGTTAATATCACTTGGTAATGCAAGTTAAATTTTGGCTATATACCCAAAAATGCCTACATATGTTTTTACTAAAAAGCATCACTGTTTATTCTGGAAAAGTTGATAGTGCGACTATAAACTAATTATAAAACATTACGGGCTATGCAGTTTTAATAAAAGAATAGTTAAAACTATAATAAATATAGAATATTCAGCTATGGAAATATAGGGATATTAGAGAGAATCATAGCAGCTGTTGATGATTCGGTAGAACGTCGCATTAATGATAAAAAAATATCTGTACCTATAGATTAAACACAGGAGGCGTATTGCAAACACATCTTAAAAAGTAAGTAAATTGTTAGAGTATGTGTTTGGAGATGTTGCTAGTGTAAGATGTATAAATAATAATGGAATCCATTCATTGAAAATACAGCATTGGTGTCTTACTCATTTATTAAAAAGCATAATTATACTTACAAGATAATCAAAAAATAATAATAAGAATATTTATTGTTATTTAAGAATCTTAGAATAGATTCTAAACAAAAAAAGAGATAGCATTTTCCATCTTATAAAGTATGTTTGAGAAAATTTTCTACACTAAACTTCTTTATTTCAAAGGATATATAATAGAAGTAGCATGTCTTCTTTATCTGACCACCCATTCACTTTCACTCATATTATTGCTATTTTATCAACATTACCATACTTACAAAACTTATGCTAACAAGCAGTGATTGTAAGAAATTTTACACAAACTTCCTAAAAATTTGCAGTGTAAAAAACAAGTTGGTCTAATCAGGAATAATGGGCAATGCAATAGAAATATATTTATAGTGAAACTATTCATAATGTATCATTATGTTTGAAACCATTTTGATAGCAATACAAATCAATAAGCAAGTATGGGGGTTCAACAAATGAAAGTGGTTTAGTGCAAACATTATCCTTCAATATCAAAGACTATATGGCTGGAGGATATGGCAAGGTCAGATTCTTTGGGATTAGATTTCTTTCAAAAGTTTTATGGATTCATGGTAATGACAAATATTTTAGGAAGCATAGTAAGCTTTATTGATAAAAATGAGAAAGATGTTTTGGAAATAACATAAAATTATCGCTTTAAGTCTGCTTTTAAAGTTTTGTATGAAAAGGCAAAATACACACATACAAAAAAATATACTTATAAATTATAAAATTTTGGTAATATCTATGGAAATTTAATAAGGGGGCAATAATCTAAGCATTTGACATGTTACATCTCAAAGGAACTTATTTCAGATTCCAATAATACTATTTCGCAAAGCTCTTACAATCATAAGATAATCAAGAAAGACAAATCCCTCTACACCAAAAGCTTTCTTTTTCTACAAAAAAATCAGTGAATTTTGTCTATTAATGTCGATAAGAGTTTTTGTCAAATTCTATTTAATAGAACTATGATTGCCCTAATGGAGTAATAGTCAAAAAAATATTACGACATATCCATCATATTGATTAATGGCTCTGTTCTTAAGCAGATTCAGATTATTAAAAGCAGAATTTGCAATTTAGCAACTTAAAAGACAAAGAAACAAGGAGTTTTTTTACGACCACATAAAAAGAATGGGAATCTAATCTCATTGAAGAAACTATGCTTAAGCAATGCTTTGATGTGAATTTTATCTAGTCAATATACATATCATGAGCTAATTCAATGATGTCTTGCAGATTCGCATGTAAGAGATTGGAGAATTGCAATATTTCAAACCTACTTTTATAAAATATCTATTCCTATTTTATCTATCATATTGATAATAAGTTAAAGATTCTATACAAAAATTTATAAAATTTTTGAAAAAGACTTGACTTCAAAAAAAAAAAAACCATAATACCGAAATCACAATTAAAAGGAATAAATTATGATAGATAAAACAAGTTTGAGAAATGCTATGATGAAATCTGAAAAATATCAGAGTGTCTATAAAGATTTTTTGTCATCTGCTGATTCTTCACACAAACATCTTTTATTGGGAGCAGAGCATAGCTTAGACAAGGTTTATACTTTTGATGAGCTAGGTCATATCATGGTTGCCGTTACTTCTGATAGTGAAATAGAAACAGAAATAAAAAAGACGTTTCAAAATGTTTTGGTATTTTTTGGAATAATAACTGCTGCTCTTGCTAAAAAAGGAAAAACGCTCTTTGACTATAAAGCTCTCAATAGTTTGATTAGTAAAAGTGGAATTTTTATTGCTGTAAATAAAGAGCAAGCTCATTATGAATCTCAGTCTACTGAAGTTGCACTCAATACACATATTATACAATCTATGCTTGGAGCTGGTATCACAGGCGGTGCACTAGAAATTGCTAAAAGAACCCTTAATGCAATAGGGAATCAGATTACCATGAGCCACAGTAGTGGAGGAGCGGAATCGGAAGTTGCTCATATTTTGTTTGTATGTGAATCACTCATGGGAATGCCAATAGTATCTGTCTCTTTGTATCACACAAAAGCAAATCAAGAACAATGGAAAAATGAAACGAATTGTTCAAAAGTTAGCCATTCAGAAGTGAAATTTGATTATGAAGCCGATCATTATCTTTTTGTTAATCCAGAATATATACAAAAATTTACAAAGGATTTTAAAGAAAGTTCAGAATATACGAAACTTATAGACGATATTGCATCAAGAATCGAGTAGGAATAGCATGGATGCTAAATCGCGATTAAAACGTTTGAGAGACAATCTATTCGGACTAAGAAAGATTCAAGAAAGTGTATCGCTAATTTATGGAGTTTATAAAGATGTGCAGTTTATAAAGTCTCTCTTGCTTAAAACCAACGCTGATAATCTCAATGCTCTCTTTGATGTGGTGTATGAGACAAATATGTGGGGAAGTGGCTCTGGGAGTGGCTCAAATGAGAATCTTTGCAAGGGCTATGTGGCATTCTTACAAGAATTTTTTAAAGCCCATAATATCACAAGCATTGTCGATGCGGGCTGTGGGGATTGGCAGTTTTCTAAAAATATAGATTTTAGCGGGATTACTTACCAAGGCTTTGATGTCGCCTCCTTTGTTATCAAAGCAAATACACCGCTTTATAGCACACAAAATATTACATTCCACCACTATGATGGAGACTTTAACAAACTTCCTAATGCGGATTTACTGCTTTGCAAAGATGTCTTACAACACCTACCAATCGCTAAGATTAAGGAATTTATTTGTATCCTGCCACGATACAAATACGCCCTCATTACCAACGATATAGGCAAAAACAACAATATTGAGATTCTCCCCACACAAGGCAGAACACTTGATTTACGAGAGGAGCCATTTTATCTTGATTGCTCTATTGTTTTTGAGATTCAAGAAAACCACCAAAATTGGGGTATAGAATCTAAGCCAGTAATGCTATGGGTTAATCCTAGTAATGCAATACTGTGAGAATCTAAGTATTATATTCATTTTTATGATTCTTTGGTAGTATTGCAGTATTCTCTTAACAAAGAGAGTTTGCTATATGGCAAAATAAGATTCTCAAAATGTTTGGACGAAGCTATAAAGAAATGTGAATCTGTTTAAATCAAACTCTTAATATTTTCTATAAAAATAATAAAATTAGTGGTTTTAAAAAATTATAGTTATAAAATTGGATATTTTTTATAAATATTATCTTAAAACATAACTGACAAATAGCAATCACGAGGCAAGTCTTATATTCTTATCAAAAAATATACTTATGGTAACGAATATTTGTCAAACATAGTAGATTTGTAAGCAATAAATGTATAATAATGGCAATTTTTACAAATTATAAATTACAAAAAATAGTGTCAAGATTTAAAAATATCTACGGAGATTACATAATAAAAAACAAAATGATAGATTTTGAATTATTTATAACGAAGTTACAGTAATGCAATATTTTAGTATCTTACAACACAATATTTCATCTTGCGATACAAAAGGAAATGCGATAAACAACTAAGATTTGGTAATACAAACAAGAGAGCAAAACACTTGCTATACAGCTTTACATTTGTTGCTACTTTTTAGGAAGCTTTACTAATGCTAAAATGAGGCATGGGCTAATGATTTGGAGTAGATTTGGTATTCGGAGCTTTTAGAGAAATATGATCTTTTAGATTCTCAAAACAAGACTACACATCTTGACACAAAAGGTATGGGATATACATGAATCTTATGTCATTGTAGATATGTGTTTGTGCAAAGTCATGGCAATCTCGATTCTTTCAATCATTTGATTCTATTTCAAATATTATAAGAATCTCTCGTTATTATTAGAGACATATAATAAATAATTATAGAAGTTTTAACTCTATGTTATGAATAGAATCTCCATAGTTTCCTAGTGGATTGACCAAACACAGTATTATAAATATTTTGACTATGTCTTATCAGAGATTCTCTAGAATCTAAGGTTTGTGCAATATTTCTATTGCATAGTGTAGCAATAAAACCAATACCGCACAATAGTGCTATGGTGTATGGCAGGATTATGTGTGAGAATCTATGCCACATAACTAACCCACAACCTTGACAATCCACATAATAAGCACTAGCACAAATGCTATACAACAAACAGCATACATAAATTTATCATATTGTGTAGGGAAGTGTATCGAGCTATCTTGCTGTAACATCTGCTTTTGCTCCTCTAAAGAATGCTGTGTAAAGCCAAACACACAACATAGAATCTTATAATGAGATTGTGTTCTAAAATCTATATATTTTCTACGAAAGTAGGATATTTTCTTGATTTTACAACTCTTTGCATAAATTCCTCTCTATCCCAACCCTCCTCCATAGCCCAAACCTCAAGCTCATCATAAAAAAGCGGGGTCTTCATACAATACAAAGCTACAATGGGGAACAATCTCTCTAAGTCTTTTTGAGTAAAATCGCTCTTTATGGTTTTAATCTCTCTTGCCACTTGCTTATATTTTCGTCTCACTCTAAAAAGAGCGAAGCATTCCTCTCTGCCGACTAAATAAGCATATTCTGGAAAGAATCCATTTTTATAAAATTCTAGATCGTACTCTATATCGCCTAATATTTCAACATAAGAAGTATAATAGTTAAAAATCCTACTTAAAATATAGCAAATTTCTAAGTCTTGTTGTGATAACTCACTCAAGGTTGTATTCCTTTAATAACGCATTAATTTCATCAATTCCTTGATATTTTTCTATATAATTGCCATACCACAAACAAACATAAACCATTTAAAGCAAATACACTAAAACAGATATAAACCAAAGGAATGTATCTTACTTTAAATCCAAGCACAAAAAGCCCAACAAATAATATTACAAGATAAATAAGGCTTAGGATAACAATTCTTTTCTTGTTAATATTTTGAATGGAGCAAAGTAAAAAATTTACACAAAATAGCATTATACAATTACTATATGCAAAAATTTCAGCATCAAACACTCTTACTTTAAAATGTATAACATCCATCGCAATAAATACCCATAATGCAATCAAAGATAACCAATAATTCCAAAATACACTTATAATAACCAACAAAAGCTTTTTACCATTCATAGACAATTTTACCTTATATCTAATTGTAATTTTATTTTGCATAGTTAATCAACGCCAAATGTTGCCATCAACACAATAAACCCAATCTCACCAGCAATAAAAGCACCAAATTCCAAAAATCTCTCTTGATGGATAAAGCGTATCTTGAAATACGCCAACACACTCATTAAAAATGCTAGAAATATAAAATAGACTTTGTGGCTAGGATTCAAGCCAACAACACTAAACCAAAGAATATATAAACCAAGAAATATAAAAGCCACAAGCATACTAAACAAAAGATAAACCCAAAATCTTCTTATGCTTGGAAATATATGATAACAAACAATACAAACAGGATTTATAAAAACAAATATTTTATATACTCTCCAAGCAAGGTTTTTTGTATTGTAAAAATCCTCTTGCATAACAAAATTTATCAACTTGATACAAAAAATATCTAAAAATATCACACGCCATACAGCTCACAAACCAAGCAATACACATAATAAAAAACATAGTATTTTATTTTTCATAGACGCAGCCTTATTTTTAAGTAGCCTTGCAAAGCATAGAGCATTTTTATTTCACACAATGCAAAAATAAAGGCGGAGTAATATGCTATAAAAAAATAGAGCCTATCGTATGGAGTCATTATACAATAGAATACAAAAGCTATAATTGACACAAGATACGACCAATAAAATTTTTTGTGTATAAAATATTCGCAATATGCTATAATGCTCACTAATGCGACTAGCAGAAAATTAAAAGCAGCCTCAAAAGTCTTTACAAAATCTCTTTGATATGATTTTTCAACAGAAAGATAAACATAAAAATTTGGTGCATCAACAAAATCGCTTATGAACAAAAGGCAGATTCTACTAAAATCCAAAGCCAAATCATAATAATTAACATACACGACCAAAATATAAAAAATGCAAAAAGATATACAATGTCCAATAAATATCCAAATTTTCATTTTATACCCATTCCCTCTGAATCTAAACGCAAATCACTATACGGATTTATGCCATAGTTTATCCCTCGAAGTATCATTTTGTTATCATAGCTATTGGGTTCAAATTCTTTGATAATATCCTCGTCATAATCATAAACATTATCTAAAAAATAAATATTAGCAATATCTTTTACTCCCAAAAATGCTGGGATTCCTTCAGTAAGGAAACCAATCTCTCTTGAAACCCATTGCTTATTGTATGCAATCGTTATGCCTTCTTCTCTCCCCCTGTGAAAGGCATAACCCATATTTATAGTGGCATTTTTAGCTTTTGCTTTATTGTGTGTAAGCTGCAAAAAACCTCTATAAATATTTATCGCATAGGGTAGTTGCCCAACTGCATCTGCCCAATAGGGAATACCTTCCATTGAGACTAATCTATAGCCTTTCGCTCCATTTTCTGCTTTTTTCCAATCGCCTTTCTTGCCGCCAAAATATATAGTCGCATAATTGATGAGTTTTTCATCTTTGTTTTTATCAGAAAATTCAATATTTGGAGCCATAGAATCTACAAACTCCACAATATCCCTCCAAGTGAAGTATAACACACCAAGCCCCTCACATTTTTCTTTATCTTGTAAATCAGGGTTCACATCTATAAGCTTATGATAGTTATCCGCACCACTCTCAAACCATTGAATCCCACTAATACCATATAGCTCTTCTGTGCTAAGCTTAGTTTCTGCCCTATCCTTTCTCTCTATGCTAAAGAGATAGATTCCCTCTTTATTGAATATTTGGATTGTATCGGCTTTCTTCCCAAACGCCACTTCATAAGCTAAACTATCATCATTACTTGCTAAATATTGATGTGCTGTATGTATTGCTTGAGATTCAAACTCTTGAGCTGATACTCTTTTGTTAAAAGTATAGCTTCCACCTTTTTTATCTGCTGAACTTAGAGAGATGATAGCGACATTGCCTTTAGAGTGTATCTCGCTTGTGCTAAAGTCATTAGCAAGATTTTGTGTAGCTACGATAAGCTTGGTTGTTCTTTTAAAGAGATTTGATGTTTGCTCTAGGATAATATCAAAGTAAAAGGTTGTGCTATAAGTATCACTATTTGGGTTTTTAGTAATAGTAGTGCTTGTATAGACTTGTCTATTTTCACAATTATGCAAATAGAGTGTAAAGTCCTCTCTGCTTACAATATCTAGATTCTCTCCTTTAGAATCTAAAAGTGTGAGGTTATTGATTGTTAGGCTAAAGTTGCCATTGTGGGAAGTATCTAACTCTTTATTGTCTTGTAGCTTTAGCTGAATATCTAGCATTTGTGAGGGTAAATCTTTTAAGATTCTATACTCATTTTCTTTAGCAAAGTTATAGAGTTCTATTGCCTGCTCTCTTTTATCTTTGAGGGATACTTTTAGCACTCCATCATTTTTAGAGATAGTATATAAGATATTACTATGTGAGGCTTCATAGGTTATAGAATCTTGTGTGTTAAGTGTAAGGATAGCATTACTCTTTAGGGCTGTAAGCTTTGGATTCTGTGTGCTTTCTTTTTCTTTCTCATCGTATTCAAGATAGAGTATTGCACATTGCCCTACAACGAGCTTAGAGCAATCAAGCTTGGCATTCTTGCCAAGCACTAATGTAAGAAATGTATTTTGTGGCTGAATGATTTGGATAGGCAGAGGTGTGGGAGTGGGATACAGGATTAGGATTTGTGCGGGATTTTCTGCTGTGCTTTGGGCTGGATTTGCTACTCTCTCTTGTGCGGTAGGATTATCTGTGTGGTTTGTTTGGCTAAGGCGAGATTGTGTGTTGTCTTGCGGTGTAGTTTGGGCTAGATTTGTTTGAGTGGTGGAATCTTGTGTGGTAGCTAGGATTCTCTCATTAGGATTTATTTGAGCATTGTTAGTTTGTGGATTAGTATGCAAATCTTGTGTGGGCTGTGGTTGCTTAGAGTTATTAGAGAATCTTTGGCTTAAGATTTTATTGATACTTGCGACATTAGCAAGCTTTTTAGCGCCTAAATTTCCATAAAAGCTTTGGATACAATAGATATTTTCTAGGCTAAAGGTTTTTTTGTGTGAGGGTGTTTAGGTAGTCCAAATGAGGCTTAAGGGTGGTGGTAATGTCATTTATGGGCTTTTTGGTGAGTTGCGAAATTGGTTTAAGTTTTTGAAATTTTTTTAAATCGGTAATATAATTTTGATAAGGTATAAAATCTAAATTATTTTCATACCATTGTGCTAAATTATATAGTGTATCTTGTTTGTAATCTTGTTTGGAGTTTGTCCTATTTGTTTTGATTTTGTGTATTCTGTATTCAATTATTTCCTTTTTAATATTTAAGTAAGAAAATATATCAAATATAAGTTTTAATTGATTAATGTTTGGATTAGATAAATAGATGTCAGCTTCATCGCAAGCTCTAATCTGAAATGGAATAAAGTTTCTTGGATTTGTTTTATATCGTATCAAAAACCACGACAAAAATCTCGAATTTTTAGCAACAATAGAATGTCGAATACTGTCTCTGATACCATAAAACCTACCGTGATAATGCAAAGAAACTAAAGAGGCTTTTTCTTGGCTGTATTTTAAGAGGCTATCACTGATGTGGTTTGATACATACTGCTTGTATGAATCAAAGGTTCTCTCTAAAACTTCTTGAGCCTGTTCTTGTGTAAGCGAAAAATTAAAAATTTTATTTTGCAAATAACCTTTTACTACCTTTGGGTCTGTAAAGCCTGTCTTATTAGCTCTGTATTTTTCTATGATTCCATAAAAAGTTAATTCCTCGTTTCCTATTTTTAGTTTTTTAGAATCATCTGGCAAATACCCTTTTAAAAGCAACTTTGGATTATCCCCTGTTTTTAAATCAAGCCCATAACCAACGGTTACATTGCCCGCAATATGTATAGTATTCTCTTGTTTGTAATTTGGATTTTCAAAGGCAATGAGTAGTTTTGCACATTCTTTTTTATAGTCATTTTCATTTAATTCTTTAATATCATACAGCATTCTTGCACTTCCTTTTTATACATATCTCCCCACTCAAATATCGTTTGATTACCACACATTGTGATACAAAAAGAACCAGGCGAATCAAAGGCTTTCTCATCTCTTGTAAATACAATGCCTTGCGGATTTTTCTTGATATAAATTTTACAATTTATAAAATCCTCATCATCGAAATAGGCTATGGCTTCTTGTTGTGATTTTATTTGTAGTTTCAGAGCTATATCACATTGGTGCATATCATTAAACTCGCTTTTGTCTAGCAAGGCAAAGTATGAGGCTTCGCAAGTATTATTTTTACATTTTTGTATTGTAAAGCTCCCTGTATAAAGATTTTCTTGTAAGCTATAAGTTCCAAGCCACGCATTGCTTGTATGTGGCGTGTAGTTTTGTAGCTCTTTGATTCTACTCTGTAATGATTCTTTTAGGCATTCTTTAGATTCACACCTCTCTCGTGTCTTAAGCCAAGATTTTTGAGAATCTAATAATGCTTTTTTGGCATTCTTATCAAGCTTTGTCTTTGTGTCTTGGTAGATTTGAGAGATTTGCCTATCTAGATTCTGTAATTCCCCACTAGAATCTTCACATATCATCTTTTCTACTTTTGTAGTTGCTTTAGCACAATCAAAGCTAGGCTTAGATTCTTGTGGGCTTTGTGCGTAGAGATGAATCCCTAAAGCTATACAAACCACTAAGCTTATTAAAATTTTTTGCATAAAGACTCCTAGTTGAAATTACTATTACCTAGCATGTGTCATTCCGACTTCACTTCCCCACCCTTAACGACGAGTCCTTTAGAATCTATAACTACTTCCACGCCACCTGCTTTTATTATAACAGAATCTCCTTTAGCTATGATTTGGGTCTCGCCTACTTGGTGGGTTATTTGATTACCTGCACTCACTTCATAATCTGTCGTCATCTCACTATATTTAGAATCCGCACTCTCTGTATGTTGTTTATCTGTTTGGGTAGAAAAATTTTCTTTGGTAGAAATATCTATGTAATTCAAAGCTTGTAAATTAATATGTTCTTGACTTCTGTAATTTATACCTTTGATAGAATCTAGTTCTACTTTTCCCCCAACCACCTCACTTTTATTCCCTTTTATATTTCTATTCTCATCTTTAGCAATGCTAATGTTTTCACTCCCCCCCCCCCCAATCTCTACTACTCTATCTCCTCCTATATGCTCACTACTATCCTTAGCTACTCTTAGACTATTACTTGCTCCTACATTAAGGCTATTGCTTAATCCTACTATGGTATCTTTAGATAAAGCTACATTGGTTAGATATTCTCCTCCTATATTGACATTTTTAGCTAGAGTGATATTTTGCATATGGGCTTTATGGATAGATTCTGTATAGTTTCCTAGTGTGATAGAATCTTTATTATTCTCAATGGTTTGAGAGAAGTTATGGTTTATAGATTCACTATAGTCTTTTTGAGCTTTAAGTGTTATGTGTTCTTTGTCTTTAAGATTAGAGAATATCAGTTCATTACTGCCTTGTTCTATTGCTTGTGGTGTATGCGTATTGAGAGTTCTTATTATAGTGATTAAATGATTATTTTTTTAGAATCTATCATCTTGGCACTTTTACTAAAGATTCTATAATCTAGTCCAAATTTAAAATGAGTCTGATAGTCTTGGTAGTTTTGGTTGGTAATGTAGTATAAATTATATTTTTTACTATATTCAATGGCTCTATTCATATCTTGCTCCATTTTTTGTGTATCCATATTGACAAGCTTAGTGATTAAGAAATGTGGTGGTTTTTGGTATATTTTATACATAGGCTATCTCAGAAATATTTCATTATTCACAAAACTTTCTTTAAGCATTGCTCCAAATATTACAAATGGAGAGCAAGCCATTATATCCACTAGCAATAATCCAATCAACAATGAAGTCATAACAAATATAATAATATTTTGTGTCAATCCAAAATGAATACCTAATGCGTTATTGCATAAATGAAATTTTAATAGCATTCCATAGATTTGCATTCCCCCACCACTTATAAAAGCAAGTAAAAATAAAGGCATCGTATCTATATCCCTTTTGATGTATATAATATAATATAAGCATACAACTATTATTCCGCACACATATCCTGATAAAAAACTCTTGAGAGCAAATATTTCGTAGAAAAAACTTTTTGATTTATGTATTTCAACACAGGAAACATAATAAAGAAATAAAATACCCACCCTATTAACAAGATAAGGTAATGTGGGTAGATATGAAAATAAACAAAACTCACAGCTCATCACCCTGAAAGATAATTGTCAAATCCTCATTTTTTAGAATCTCTATTACCTTAACACTTTTACTAAAGATTCTATAATCTAATCCGAATTTAAAATGAGTCTGATAGTCTTGATAGTTTTGGTTGATGATGTAGTATTTATCTTGTTGTGCTGATTGTTTTATGGTGGTTTGCATTACCGACCCCCAAGACCAATTAACGATACTCCAGCAAACATAAAAAGCAAGGGGCTAACTAAAGCCATATCTATCAATAATAAAGAACAAATGCACACACTGCCTATAAAAATACTTATTGATTTTATTTTTGAATATGCTTTTTTATTTTTTTCACTCAAATATATCATAAATAATATAAGAGGATTATGTAAAGCTCCCGCTAACCACCAATTAACAATATGTAAAAAATCAAAATATATTACTGCAAAAGCCATCAAGCCAACATAACTTACTGTTAAGCCCAATACAAAAGGACTTGAGCAAAAAATATTATGAATGCAATCAATCTTATTGAATTTGACAATTAAAAGTGGTAACACAAAAAAGTAAAATATCAAAAAGAATAATATACTTGCACTTCCACTATTATAGAGGTTAAATCCTATATTATCCATAATAACAAAATAAAGTAGCACCATTACAAAACCTCTAATTTTACATTAACACAATTATTATGCTTTATCTCTATCACCTTAGCACTTTTACTAAAGATTCTATAATCTAGTCCAAATTTAAAATGATATTGATAATCTTGGTAGTTTTGGTTGATGATGTAGTATAAATTATATTTTTTACTATACTCAATGGCTCTGTTCACATCTTGCTCCATTTTTTGTGTATCCATACTAGCAAGTTTGGTGGTTATAAAATTCGGCAAGTCCTTGTATGCTTTATACACACTCAAGTGTTGCATAGCTTCATACTGATTAAACCTCACTTCATTATAATCCCACATACCCACAGGTTGATAGGACTGGTCGCTAAAATCAAAGCTATCATAGATATAGCAAAGCAAAGAATCTATACAGCATTCTAGTAGATTCTCTTGCTTTGTATTTCTTTGTATCGTAAAAGTATGCGGTAGATAATAGATACTAAATTTCCATGTGATAGCGTATAGGGCTATGGTGCTTTTAGCATAGGGGGTATTATCTAGGAGTTGGTTAAATTCTTGTTCAGATTTTCTCATTGTTTGAAAGCCTTTTTTGCACTAAAATTCTTGCAATACCCTAAGACTACAAAAAGGTGCAGTAGAAACAAAGGGAATGAAAGACCGTTCTATTTCTGCAACTAGCACAGTAATACCCTCTTTATCTTTCATAACAGCTACAATGTTTTCATCATATTGATAAGAATGCTTAAGCCCTTGTATGACAATCCTTTTGCCCTCATTAAGTGAGATGATTTCATTTTTTGTACTCACATAGTCTATAATGGGAGGATTGGGATAATATGTATTATCATAATAAAAATAATAAGGACTTCCTACAAAAATAGGACTATTTGGATTGTCATATACTAGCTTTCCTGCCTTAAAATCATAAATTTGCCCTCGATTTTTATTATTCACTATAAGATATGTAGTATCTAAAGGGAAATAAATTTCCGTGCATTGCATATCTTTATACTGATTAATCTCGTATAAATTATTATCTATATCAAATATACGCACTTTTCTTTTATCGCAGATTCCCAAGTATTTTTTATCATAAGAAATATTAAATATTGCATCTTTGTCATTATAAGGTGTAGATAAAAGTATATCGCCTATGCTATTTTTTATCGTTATAAAACCTGCATTGTGGCTAATTTCATATTGATTTACCCAAAGCTTCCAATTATTTTTATAATACTCTTTCTTATAATCCACTAATCCATTATGTATCAAAATTTGTTCTGCATTTTTATAGGATTTTTCTAATATTTCATTACATTGTGCTAACTTAAAACCAAATAATGTTTCTGCTATCTTAGCATTGCTTGTCTCAAAGCTCGTATATACAGGCTTTGTGCAAGATATACATAGCACACATATAAGGGATAGAGAGATAAGAACAACTTTTTTCATTCACACTATCCCAATTCATAAGGTATAGGCAAGATTACCAAGCTCCCAAAATTATAGCTAAGGTATTGCTGTAACTCTCTAGGTGGCACTTCATAATTATCATATCCCCAAGTTATAACATTTTGCTCTATTGTATCCACATTTTGAGTGGTAGAATCTATGTCCTTGCCATTACTCTGTGGTATAGTTTTCCATACTATCCAATGACTTTTGAATTTAAAAAAAGTTTCTTTCTTAGAGAGTAATCCTGCATTAATCAAAGAAATAATATGAGATTGTGGATATTGCTGTTTATAAGCAACTAAACGCAATAACTTATCTTTATTAATATGAAATCCATAAGTTACATTAGAATAAAGAATGGTTGCACCGACTTTTAAAAACCATTGCTTTATTTTCCCCTCAAGTGTTATGCCAGCTACTTTGTCACTTTCCTCGTCATAATCTAATATCATATTTTCAGAATCTCGCAAGCTTGCTAGAGTTATCCAATCTACACCATTGATATAGTTAGATACTTCTCTCATCAAAGATTTTGGTTTTTTACAATTCTCACTCGGTTTAATTCTCAAGCTTTTAATTTGAGCCTCTCCTTTTTCCCACAAATCAATCACGCATTTGACATACAAATCAGGTCTATCTACTAAAAGACAATAAAAAAATGCAGCAGGTCCGCAAAGCGAAGTGGGTCCTTGGTCTGGATAATAGGACTTTGTAGGATTGCTTATTATAGGCAATGTAGCATTTGTTGTATGTCGTTTAGTAACAACAAGATTGACTATTCTTTCTTTGAGCAAAGAAATTATGTGTTGTTTTCTAAAAATAGTATTTTTATATTGTTGCAATTTATAAACTTGCTCTTCCCAACCCTCAAACCTTTGGGATTTATTCAAATTATATATAACTTCTTGAATCTGTAATAACTCTTTTCTTAGCTTTTCATTTGAAAATACTCCACTACTCTCTCTTGTTTCAAATTCCTCAATATATTGCAAAGCCTTTGCTATCAAATCTGGCGTATTTACTCCCACCACAAACCTATGCACCAATTTAGCATTGCCTTTCTTTTTATCTTTAATGATAAGCTCTTGTATATCTTTAGTGAATTGCTCTAAGCTTTCTTTAGAATCAAAGTTTAATAGAGTGGTGTTAGATTGTGATAGTTGAGATTGTGTTTGCAAGTCTTGTGCTTGTCTTATTTGTCTTGTTTGTTGTGTTTGCTGTGTGTATTGTGTTTGGTTAGATTCTATATGTGTAATGTGTGGCTGTTTGATTTGTTTAGATTCTTTAGTTTCTATATGTTTAGTTTCTATATGTTTAATTTCTTGAGATTGTGTGTGTTGTATTTCTTGAGATTCTCTATATTGTGCTTGTTGTGTTTGTTTGGATTGATTAGATTCTATATATCTTGCTTGTTTGGATTCTGTAGGTGTTTGTCCTGTTTGCTGTGTCTGTGTAGTATCTAAGCAGAGAGTATAAGCACTTTCTTGAGTAAGATTTCTATCTTTATAAATTGTAAGGCTCTTTTGATTTTCTTGTAATTGTATGTAGTATTCTTGCTTGGCTTGGGATTTAAGGGATTGAGTCTTGAGAGAATATTTTTGGAATGGATTAATCTTAGGGGAGATAGCAAGAGTTGTGCCATTATAATAAAAGACAGGAATATTTTCAAAGCTTTCTTGACACAAATGCCCATATTCATAACTTCTACATAGCTTTCTTACTCTATTTTTAGGATAGGTATAATAGTCTGTATGCTCTATGGTAATCTCAAAGCGATTGATGTCTTTGAGATATGGTTTAGAGTTAAAAAGCACTTCACCATTAGAATCTGTTGGGGTGTCTAAAGGTATCTTTTGTCCTGCTTTCTGCCCCATAGCGAGTAAAGTAACTTTTGCATTAGCAATAGGCTTATCTTGCATATCTCTAATGCGTATGCGTATAGTCTCTTTGCTATATTCTTGAATGTTTTGTTTGTCTGACATTTAGTATTTCCTAATCAATTCCTAGTTAATCTTAATATTATGAAATATCTTTGTTATTCTAGCATTGTGTGTTTGTAAAAGCATTTACTCTACTCTCTTTGGAATCTTTTGCTATTCCCCCTCTTAATAGGCTTTTCATATATATTTCCTTGCCTGATATTTCTGTATTGTCCTACTCACTCTTAACCTCTCCACCTTTGACTATAAGTCCTTTAGAATCTATAACTACCTCCACACCTCCTGCTTTTATTATCACAGAATCTGAAGTAGCTGTGATAGTAGTCTCGCCTATACTAAAGTTTAGGCTATTGCCTGTATTGATAGTATAATCACTTGCTACCTCTGATAAGATATTATCAGCTACAAAGGTAGCATTCGTATCAGTTTCAAATCCCATAGAGGCATTAGAAGCAAAGAGCAGATTCCCTTTGGTTCTTAGTGTGGTTTCATTGTTAGATTCTATATTGATAGAATCTTGTGTTTGTAAGAATAGCATTTGAGATTCTATGCAAACCTTTTTGGTGTAAATATTGCCTTGTGATTGTAGCAAGATTATATCTCCTTTCTTTATCCCTAAAAAATACAAGTCAATACAAACGCCACTACCACACATAAAAGCACAATAAGCCCAAATCGCAAATCAATAAACAAAGATACACCTACTACGCCGATGACAACAAGCAAAAGCGGGATATGTAGCATTGTAGGTATTGGGCTATCCTTGCTCCATATCGTCTCATCTTTGCTAAAGCTAAACGCATTACAAAGCATTCTATATTTATACTTCACTTTATGTTTATATAAAAGCCCAAAGATATAATTAAGCCTCCATTGTGATTCTAAATCCCTTTTCATCACTTCTTTATCAAAGCTACTCCAATCATCATAAAATATCCAACGACTTATTGTGTGCATACAATAATACGCAATGGTAGGAAATATAGAATCTAAATCCTTTTTGCTAAAGTGTGGATATATCTGTAAAACTTCACTTGCGATTCTCGCATAATAAGCCTTTGTCAAGCTTTCATCGATTGTGTCATTATCTTTATAATGCAGGGCAGATTCAAGAAATATATCACTTAAGATACAAGCAATTTGTATTTGGGTTTGTCTAGTCATTGAGTTATCCATATAACAATCTTTTTCACGCATATATACAAGGGATATGCAAGCACAATACCAATGATTGCATAAAAATATATCATAGTAGTAGCAAAATGATGTATACAAAAGTCCTTTTGTAAATAAGCCTCTTGTTGCGTTTGCGTGAGATTCACAAAGCCAAAAGTATAGCCAAGAATCATATAATGTCCCCTTACTATTTGCATAAGTGGATTTTTACAAAGTTTATAGATACAAAAAGAGAAAGGTTTTTGTCGTTTTAGGGCTTCTTTGAAAAACTCGTCTTTATCCCAAAAGTCAAAATCACCTCCACCCCAATAGCTCATAGAGCTAGGCTTACTCCAGCAAATCCACGCTACAAGCGGAAAAAGCCTCTCTAAATCCTTTTTGCTAAAATCTGCCTTGATAAAAAGAATCTTATTTTTTATCTCTATGTATTTTTCTCTCACACTCTCTAATGCTATTTCTCTTTCTCTACCCTCTATGCGTACCAACACTTCGTGATAATGCCCTTTAAATTCCTCTGTATGCCTTGCATCTTGTGAAATCTCTTTGCATTCTTGCACTAATTTATGATTGTGTCGCAATGACGCCTTATAATCCGTGCCAAAGTCAAAAACTTTGCTTATAAGATAGCAAATTTCTAAGTCTTGAGATGAGAGTTTAATCAAGATTATGTTCCTTTAGCAATGGGATTCTAGAGCCCTTATGAATGTGTGCCATTTATGCTTGTCGCATAATGTTTCTTGCCAAGCTTGTGAGGCTTTGTGTTTTTTGCAATAATTTTCTTTTTCTTTTTGCGTAAGAGATTCTAAAAAAGGTTCAAAATGATGTCGCAGCCAATTACTGCAACGCGTGGGCGGTGTGTCAATAAACTCTTGTGGAGTAGCGTATTGTTTCCCTGTATGATAATTATAAAATTCCCACAAGGGTGCAGGATAGAATCTAAAAGATTCTATAAGCTCTATAAATGAATCATCATTTGTATATATGTAAAGCACAATATTTTGATAGAATCTTGATGTATCTATACCTATTTGCGTCTTTACTTTGCCACTAAACCTATAAAAATTGCGTGCATATAACATCACACTACCATCATAAAAATTATCGAAATATTGCTTTTTTATGGCTTTTGTGTCAAGAGCAGATATTGCAAGAAAATCTAATAATGTAGGCAAACAAGATATATGTAAGGTATAGATGTAATATGATGTATTTTTATACCAAAGTGTATAGACTAAAACCCACAGATATACACAAAGTAAAAGACAAAGAAATATAAGAGAATCTAAAGTGTTGATAATACCTCTATTGTGTAATATAGCAATAAAACCAATACCGCACAATAGTGCTATGGTGTATGGCAGGATTGTGTGTGAGAATCTATTTTTCAATAATATCCCCTATTACACTGCCTGCGTTGTAACCCAATATGCCAAAAACTATGGCACAACCCAAACTCGTAAAAACAACACCAGGACCCGTTTCTAAACCAAAAGCTAATCCAACGCCAAATCCTATCCTAACTCCAGCGATTGCACCTCCCCAACCACCAACTTGTCGTGCAGCTTCCGCTATAAGAGGCTTAGGGCTATGTTGTTTAATAGATTTTTCTGTTGCTTGCTCCAAATCATAAATTGTCATAAAAATTCCAACCACTTGAATATATTTTCCTGTCGTTTCTAAATTTCTTATTAGATTCATCTTGCTTTCGGATACAATAGCATGTTTTGGAATAGTTTGCTTAGGTTCAAGCAATACCTCTTTATCTTGAATAACTATATTTTTAAATCTTTCTTTTTCAGATTCTGATAAGCTCTCTGTCGCATTCAAAATCTTTATAATATCATCAGTAGAATATATTTTTATATTTAATTTCATCAGCTCATTTTTATCAATAAAGATTAAATTTCCTCTATAATTTTGTGCACCTTGTTGTAATTCAGAAACAGATACAAAGCGTGATGTATGCTTGACTTTTTCAATAACATGTTCGCTTACGCTATTTTGTGCCTTAAAATCAGTAGGCACAAGTCCATATTTATCTGGATACATTTGTTGTAAAATATCAATATTTGATAAACCCAAAGGCTTAAAGACTTTTTCTGCTTCGCCAAAAACCTTATATACCTTTCTTGTGTAATATCTGTTTGTATCCATCTCATTAACAACCACATAAATACTAGGGTTATTGATAGATGCGATGTCATTAGTATTAAGCCTATTCTCATACTCCACCACCAATTTAACAATGCACTTTTTCTCTCTTTTAACATATATGCTATCATAGATATGTGTAGCTTTGAGTGTAGCAAGCTCATTAAAAAATGATGTGTCATTTTTGGCTAAGTCTATTCCTCCAGCATTGCCATATTTATCGCCTCCGTGTAGGTAAAAATTTTCTCGTTGCGTGGCAGATTCTCTTGTATTAGTGCAGTCTTTGTCTGTGTAGATTCTAGTATTTTTGCCAAACTTATTTTCACTAAACACGCTCCAACTATCTTGTATGTCATTTATATCTATATAGTATGTCCCCTCTGGCATTGCTCCTTTGTCTTTTTCTCTTTGCCACTCTGTATCTAGGCAGAAATATAGTATTTCATCAGAAAATAATCCTTTGTTGGTATGTGTTACAAAGCTCGTATAGTTATACTCTTGTTGCAAATTTTGTGCTTCTTGTGGGCTTAATGCCTTACCGCTATATGCTGTATAAGTTTTTAGAATCTTATCTTTACCAGCCATTATAGACAAACTCTCTCCATTGAAAAAAAGCCAAAGCTTCCCTCTAAATCGTAACTCCAAAGGCTTCTCTCGTCTTTTCATGGAATTTAGAATGATTACTCTATCAGAGATTGGATACTCTTGGTGGTCTTTGTGTATGAGTTTTGCTCTAAAGGGTTTTAGATGTTGTGTAGATTCTATCTCAAAGGAAGCTATGCCTTGAGAATCTGTCTTAGGGTTTTGTCCTAGATTGCTATTTTCTAGTTGTATTTCTGCATTGGGTATGGGTGTAGTAGCATCACTTTGCAAGGCTTTTATTTCAAAAGATATTGTTTCACTCATTATATATTTCTCTTTGTGATAATTTTGGTATTATTATTCATTGACTACATTTCCTTTGTATTGTATTTACATTGGCGTTTAAATATTGTAGTAATGATTTTACAATTAAAGTTATCTCTTTTTGCTTTATTGCTCATTTTGTATCCTTTATTTTGATACTTTTATATATTCATTAAATCACTCACTCTTTAGGCATTCTAACTTTAGTGTATTAATCTCACTCACTTTTGATTCCTTTAATAGTATTCTCTCTGTATTGTTTCCTACTCACTCTTACTTCCTTGGGTATTCTTTTCTTTTCTCTACTCACTTTTAACCTCCCCGCCTTTGACTATCAGTCTTTTAGAATCTATGACAACTTCCACACCTCCTGCCTTTATTATAACAGAATCTGAAGTAGCAGTTATGGTAGTATCGCCTACTTGGTGGGTTATTTGGTTACCAGATTCTACATTATAATTTGTTGTTATTTCTACATTAGACAGAGCAGTATAACACTTCATCTTAGATTCCACACTCTCCATATAATGCCTCATCGCCAAAGTATCGCTTCTCATTTTTGCCCTTTAGCACAGCATAACCTCCCTCGTTTAGCTCA
>CASFZH010000023.1 GCA_949299115.1 uncultured Helicobacter sp.
AGAATTCTCAAAGCTAATAGCAACTTCTAGCAATCATATAGAAGCAAATAAAAAGTATTGTTTATTACAAACCAATATATATATATATATATATCAATGCAATTCTTTATTTAAGGCAATAAATCTAGCACTTTGAAAGGCAATGAGGCAGGAATCTTGCGATGTTATTCTAAAGTGGATTCCGTGCAGTCCACTAAGCTCATGACCCTTATAATATCCATTAGTGTTCGGAATAAAACTTGGATTTGACGATTGGATTTTTTGTGCTTCTTGTGGAGAAATTTTTACAATACTTCCTGCTAAAACACTTATACCAGCATCAATTATACACCCATCTCCAAGACTTATACCAGTCACAGAATTTGCACCAAGCAAACAATTTTCTCCGATAGTAATGGGAGTTGTATTGCCGCCACTAAGTACGCCCAATATACTTGCTCCACCTCCAATATCTGTGCCATTACCAACAATAACAGAAGAACTAATACGTCCCTCATTCATGCAAGCACCTAACGCTCCAGCATTAAAATTCACATAACTTGCACCGGGCATTTGCGTATAACCAGCGGCTAAAAAAGCACCAAAACGAGTTTTTGCTGTATCAAGAATTCGAATATTATCTGCTGGTGGTACAATCTGCATAAGATAACGTGGGATTTTATCAATGAAATCAATAGTGGGAAATTCCCCGTCTATTTTTAGAGTAATTTCATTTTGACGTAAATACTCTAACTCATAAGGTTTATTGCCACTCCAAGCGAGATTAGGCAATAATCCAAAAATCCCATCAAGATTCAAACTACGAAGCTTTGCATATCCCATAGAAAGCGCATAAAGTTTTGCATAGGCAATTTGCAAAGAATGTATTTTTTCGTCATTCACAAAACCGACTAGCTGGAATTTATAATATTCATTTTCTCCCTTATAAATATCACTAATATGACGTAAAAGTTCAAAAACTATTTGAATATTTTTGTGTGTTCTACCAATATATTGGTGAATCACGCTATCAGAAAAAAGAATATCAGCATTTTTTATTGAATAGGGATCAGTTTGGAATTTATTACAAAGATTTTGAAAATTTATAATTGCTTCACTATATTCTTCAAATTCAACTTTAAGTTTTTCTAATTCTTCAATAATAAAAGGATAATAAAGACAAAAAGCACGAAAAACAAAAGCCGCATCAATATCAATGATAATTTCATTCTCAAAAGATTCTAATTTCGCTGCTGTGGCAAAAACAGCGAAACTTCCAAAATTTTGTTGAAAATTTAAAAACGGAAAATTCACGCTAATCACACTTTGATTATTTAAACGTGAGAGTTCTGCACGGCAAATACCAAAGCATCTTGGCTGCTTGTGCTTTGTATAAAAATCATCAACAAAATGTTTAAAATCTTCTTTTGTTGTTATTATTGGAATCAAACAATTATTTTGTGTTGTCATAAAATCTCCTTACAAACATGAGATAATTAGGAATCCTAACATATTTTATTAAAAATTGCAACACATGTAAAATCATACCCGCTTAAAGATACAACAGATAATTAATTAAAATCAATATGATATAGGTGCTCAATACTATCTTTATCAAATTAGTTATTTTACACCTAACAATAAAGAATAATTTACACCAACAAAGACATTAAAACCAAATACATTTTGCTCATTCGTAGCCCTATATTGTATCCCGACACCTCTCAATCCTATTTCAAATTGATGTCTATTGTTAAGAGTTGCACGCACACCAAGATTGATTCCACCTGTGATACCCCCTATATATTGTGATCCAACATTTACAAGCAAATATCCAACTGAAGCACCAATAAACATGCCCATAGTATAACGCTCTTGCACAACAAAATCCGCAAGATAATCAAAATTTAAATCAGCACGATGTGTAATTCCAAACCTTTCTAGGTCAATTAATTGTGCATTAGGGTTAGCTGCATAACTAGGTGCATTAAAAGAAGCTGCATAAGCCAAATAGAATCGCATACCATTTCTTGGATTAAAAAAAGCCTGATAACCACCTCTTAGCCCTGCTGTTATACCAGTACCAATATTTGAACTACCATTATTTAGACTTAAAATTGCACCAGCAGACCCACCTAAATCAAAACCGATAAAACCCGCATTTTTACCTGCAAAAGCATAATTAAGACTTGATAAACAAAAAATAAAACCTGCAAATATAAATCTTTTAAAATAAGATACCATGCCATACCCTTAACAAAAAAAATCAAGCAAAATCAAACATATACAGTATCGTCTTTTACAGATGAATTTTAAATTATTTTACATTGTTATCATTATTTGTCGTTTGCAATAATAATATAGACTTTTGTAATTCCAATCTATACCAAGCCATTTTTGCTTATATGGGAGGCATTTTGGGCATTTTGCAACCATATAAAAACATCTACAACAGCCTGATATAACTCTGGAGGCACATTACTATTTATATCCATTTTTATAAGAGAATCAACAAGTTCGGCATTGCAAAATAAAGGAATTTGATATTCATTTGCCTTTGCGATAATAGCTTCTGCGATTTTTCCTTGTCCACTTGCGACAACACGTGGCGCATAATCTTTGTATTCCTCATATGCAAGTGCGGCAGCTTTTTTTCTCAAGATACACTCCTTAACAAAAAAGATTCCAATCAATATCTATTACAATTCAATACCAATGATTTTTAATAATACCGTAAGAAATAATCACAATCGTTAATTTGGTTTTATATTTATACATTGTGTCATTGTAATTTTAATATTATGACTGTAAAATCAAAAAATAAAATGACATTAAATTTAAAATAAAATGACCGTATTTTTGTTATAATAGCCCATATCTAACTAAAACTAAAAGTGAATTCATAGAATGAAGCATAGTCGTCTGATTCTGTATGTTTTGTCAAAAAAAAGCGTAATAAACATAATTTATATATTAAGCATATTTTATAATGGAATATTCTATTTTGGTTGTGGGTATAAACCAATGTCATATTTTGCAAACAAAGCTCTAGGTGATAAGGTATACGTGAAACTAAAGATTAATTTAGAAAACCCAGAAGAATCCGTAAGAATAAAAGATATGATAAATGAGGCAATATCATCACGTTTTCATTCTAGAGTCGTGAATCAAAATGAAGCAGATTCAATACTTGAAGTAGATGTCGTAAGCATTAAAGATGCTATTATTGCAACAAATGCACAAGGATTTGCAACTTTTTATCGTGTTTATGTACAAGTAACATACAGCTTTACGCATAATAATAGGACATTTAATTTTTCAAACCCGGGATATTATGATTATGCTGCTTCAATTACCAATCCTATTACCACATATAATAATCGCTCAAATGCTATTATTGAAGCAGCAAAACAGGGACTTGATAGATTTATCTCGCAAGTTGGATACAGCACCTCATTTTAACACGAAACCTATAAATTTACATATATTTATTGTAGATAAGTTAGTTTTGTATACTATTTTAAGTTTCTCTACTTATACTATATTATGACAACCATATCTCATGTCCTTTACCAAATCTATCATAAATCTTTTTCATATCATAACTAATTATTGAAAACCTTTTCAAGACTAATCACATAAGTGTATTTCATTGTGGATTATGAGTATCAAATGAGATTACGATGATTCGGCCAATTATATAAAATTAGCAAGTTATTTAGCAAATCAAAAGACGTATTTATAAATTTGATTTGCTAAATAATTAATCAAAAAAATCATCACTGTATCATTGATGATTTTTCTTGATATTTTTAGTTTCTTTAAAACTACTAGGTATTTTTGCGATAGCTACCTAATATTTTATCTAAAACTATAATTTCTTGTTTCTTAACAATGTAACTTTTGATTCTGGATTTCTTGGATTATAAACACAACATTTGTAATAGATTTGCTGCCTAATTATAATCAAACACACTACAACTAATCAACAATATAGCAAGACCATTTAAAAAACTATTTGTGTATTTTAGATAGCAGAAATATTCAAAACCACCCTAAATCAACGTATCTTTAATGTAATTAAGGCAATGAGATTACTTAAAATAGCAATAATCCAAAATCGCACGATAATTTTGTTCTCCGCCCATCCTTTCACTTCAAAATGATGATGAATGGGTGCCATTAAAAATATACGTTTGTGTCGTAGTTTATAACTACCAATCTGCAAAATAACAGAAATAGTTTCAATAACAAAAATTGAACCAATAAGAATTAATAAAATCTCATTTTTTGAAACAATCGCACAAAATGCGATAAAACCACCAAGTGCCAAACTACCGCTATCTCCCATAAATACTTGAGCAGGATGGCAGTTATACCACAAGAAACCAAAAAGTGCACCAATCATTGCAAGACTTAATATCATAATTTCACCAGAATCCGCAATATGTGGCCATAAAAGATATTTTGCCATCTCAAAATTTCCACCAACATACATGAAAACACTTAAGGAAGAAAGTGCACAAATAGAAGGAACCGTTGCTAATCCATCTAAACCATCTGTTACATTAACAGCGTTAGTTGTTGCTAAAAATACAAGAATCCATAAAGCAATAATAAAATACGGACAATTGGGCAAACTCAAAATGGGCTTTTTTACTAAAGGTATATAAAAATCTGCATTCAATCCAATCCAATACAACCATACACTTATGAGGCAAGCAACACAAAATAAAAAGAAGAATTTTGCCTTAGAACTCATTCCCGCATTATTCCTAGCCACAATTTTCATATAATCATCTCGTGCACCAATAAACATAAACAACAAGAGGCACGCTATGCCAATTTGCACATACATATTATCCAACCTCGCTGTTAAAATGCTAGCAGTAACGGCTGAAAGAACAAAAACTAAACCACCCATTGTTGGTGTATCTTTTTTGTTGGCATGAGCTTTAATAGAAGTTGAAATAGGTTGGCTTGCCTTTTTTAATTTTGCCCAATTAATGAAATATGGCATTATAAAAACCGTCATAAGAAAAGCAATGAAAAATGCTAAACCGGCACGAAAGGTAATATATTTAATAATAGCAATATTAAAGAATCCATGCATATATAATTCATATAACATTATGATACCTTGAAATTTGAATTTACAACCATAAAATCCACAATGTATAAATCATTTATATCTTACAGCATAACTAAATACATTTTATGAAGGATTCTATATTTTATTTCAACCAAATATTTATTTGATTTTTTACTATAAAATTATACATTAGCTTTACAAAATTTTGTGAGAATTTTGAAAGTTCATAATCTCAATATTAAAGGTTTTACAATGAGCAAAAAAGTTCTTTTAATTATTACAGATGGAATAGGATATAACCCAAAAACAACCTATAATGCCTTTTATCATGCTAAAAAACCACATTATGATTATTTATTTCAAAATATCCCCAATTCTCTCATTACAACGCACGGATTAAGCGTTGGACTACCTCATGGACAAATGGGAAATTCTGAAGTTGGACACATGAGTCTAGGGAGCGGAAGAATCATATTTCAAGATTTAGTTAAAATCAACAACGCCATCGATGATAAGAGTATTGCAAATAATGCTGCATTACGAGATATTTTAGATTCTGTGTCAGTATTGCATTTGGGGGTTTTAGCCAGCGATGGTGGTGTTCATGCACATATAAATCATCTGAAAGCATTAGCAAAAATAGCACAAAATAACAGCAAAAAAATATGGCTACACCTGATTACAGATGGGCGAGATGTAAAACCACAAAGCTTTTTAAGATACCTTGAAACTTTACAAGATATTTTAGATTCAAACACTAAAATTGCTACAATTTGCGGTAGATTCTATGCTATGGATAGAGATAATCGATGGGATAGAATAGAATCTGCATTTAAGGTATTAGCATACGGAGATAATCCGCAACATTGCAGTATTGAATCATATATCCAAAAATCTTATCAACAAAATATATTTGATGAATTTATTGTCCCAGCAAGCTTTAATGGCTACAAGGGTTTTTCTGCAAAAGATATACAAACATTATCTCAAAATCATATTGGTAAAAATGAGATAGATGCACAAACAGAGGGTTTTATTTTTGTAAATTATCGCAGCGATAGAGCAAGGGAGATTATTGCAAGTATTGGGTTAAAAAACTTTAATTCTTTTCAACGTGCATTTATGCCAAACCTCTTTATTGCTTGCATGTGCGAGTATGATAAAAAATTTCCTTTTTTAGTTTTGTTTCCAAAAGACAATATCACCAACACGCTTGCAGAAGTCATAGCAGAACATGGATTGCGGCAAGCCCATGTCGCTGAAACTGAAAAGTATGCTCATGTAACTTTCTTCTTCAACGGTGGTAGAGAAAAAGAATTTCATGGTGAAACAAGATTACTCATAGAATCTCCAAAAGTCAAAACTTATGACCTACAACCAGAAATGAGTGCAAAAGAGGTTGCTGATGGGGTATGCGACTTTATACAAAAACAATATGACTTTATAGTAGTTAATTTTGCTAATGGCGATATGGTTGGACATACAGGCAATTTTGAGGCAAGCATCCAAGCAGTAGAAGCATTGGATAAAGAAATTGCTAAAATATGGAATGTTGCTAAACAAAATAACTACAACATAATAATGACAAGCGATCATGGGAACTGTGAAGAAATGAAAGACGAGAATCTAAAACCGCTTACAAATCACACAATAGGTGATGTATTTTGTTTTATTGATTCAAAAAAAGTCAAACATATCCATAATGGCACATTAAGCAATATTGCACCCAGTGTTTTAAAACTTATGGACATTAAAATACCAAAAGAAATGGATAACCCCTTATTTTAATTTGATACATTCAATTCTTGACTTTTTTGTATCTTTATTATATGATTTGTAATGAGATTCTATTGAAACACAAGGTTTAAAAATATGCAACGTGTGGTTTTTGCCTCATTCTCTATTATTATAATTTTTATATTTTATTTTCTACTTAATTCCACAAATTTTGAACGCATAGAACCACGTTTAGAACTTTATGTAATTAAAGATAAAAACATAATTTACCCATTTAACAGTCCACTATTTAATCCCTTAAATGACATTAAATTACACGCATTTGATTCAAGTGGATTATCTAAATATTCTATCAAAGTAACAAATACTCGCAATGAAACAATTTTAGAAAAAAATGATGTATTATTAAAACGTTCTCAAAGCTTAGATATTGTGTTACCAAAACTTCCAAACTTAGAAAATGGTGATAAAATAACATATAGCGTAAGTGTTGAGGATTGGAGTAATGCCAATTTTTTTAGGGGAAATAAAACCACAATCACTAAACACTTTACCATTAATACAATAGCACCAAAAATTCAAATTATTGCGACATCAGAACAAATCGCATATGGAGGTAGTGCGTTAATTGCATTTCAAATCCAAGATTTACCTCTTTATCAACAAATTGATGGAGGCGGTATACATAGCGTAATGGTTAGCAACGGGCAGAATAATTTTAAGGCTTATCCTTATATAAATAAACAGGGCAAACTTATCTATCTTGCGTTAATTGCTTGGCCTATTACAAACTCATTCTTTGACGGTAAAATTTACGTCTTTGATAAAGCCATGAATGAACAAAGTATCGTTATACCTATTGCCACAAGTATTAGTTTTGTGAAACGAAAATTTAATGTTATTATGAGTGATAAAAACTTAGAACAGTTAATTGAACGGATAGAAAAATATACCTTGATTCCTTCAAACATGCTATCAAATGCTGAAAAATTTCAATACCTTAATGAATCTATAAGACAACAAGATAACAGAAAAATTGCAGACTTTTTTCAACCCTCATCGCATAATATCACAATAAGCAATGATTTGCCATATTTCAATGCTTTTAACCCTATTGATACCTATCAGATTTCCGGACATTTCGGAGATGAACATATTTTTAAACACAATAAAAACAATATAGGAACATCAATACGTCTTGGCATTGATTTATTATCTCCCAAACACACAACTATTAATGGCAGCAATGATGGAATAGTATTGTATACCGGAAAGCTTGGTACCTATGGAAATATCGTTGTATTACATCATGATTTGGGACTAGGTAGTATTTATGGCTATTTAGATGAAGTATCAACTACTTCTGGACATGTTACATCTTCGAGTATACTTGGTATTGTGGGACGGAGCGGGTTTGCAACAACACATAGTGTGTATTTTGCCACATTATTACAAGGGTATTTTGTGAATCCTAGAGAATGGTTAAATCAAACTTGGATCAATAACAATATCAATCGAGTATTAAAAGAAGCGGATAATTTTGGTATCATGCAATTATCTTATGAACCATCATCATAAACTCTCCTAAATAGAATTACACATATTCTATGGAATCTGTGGTATAATATTTTTTAACAACCATTAAACATATCGTTATTTAAGGTTATATGTGAACATATATAAGATTATAAAGTTTTTGTTATGTATTTGTATTTTTTTACACTCTATACACTTATCATTTGCAGCAGAGCGAGAAGATACAATAAAACTTAATAATGTTCCGATTCCAAGAGTCGATTTAAGCATCAATCCTCCCAATACTCCTACGCAATTAGTAACAACCCTAAACATTGTTATTCTTCTTACATTGCTTGTTTTAGCCCCTTCACTTGTGCTTATGATGACAAGCTTTACTAGAATCTTAATTGTGCTTGGCTTTTTACGTACGGCACTTGGAACACAACAATCTCCTCCCACACAAGTTTTAGTGAGTCTTGCTATGATTTTAACATTTTTTATTATGGAACCTGTTATAAAAGATGCATATAATGTAGGCATCAAACCATATATGAATGAAGAGATAGGCTATGAAGAAGCATTTGAAAATACTATGCGACCATTCAAAAAATTCATGATAACTAACACAAGACATAGTGATATAGCTCTTTTTTACAAAATACGCAATGAAAATCCACCACAAATTGATAATCTGACTACTCCAGAACAACTCAATACTCTTATTGACCAAGTCTCTTTAAGCATTATTCTTCCATCTTTCATGATAAGTGAATTAAAGACTGCATTTCAAATTGGTTTTTTATTATACTTGCCATTTTTGGTAATTGATATGGTAATAGCATCTGTTTTGATGGCAATGGGTATGATGATGTTGCCACCAGTTATGATTTCTTTACCGTTTAAGATTCTAATTTTTGTGCTTGTCGATGGATTTAATTTATTGGTATGGAATCTTGTTCGTTCATTTAATTATGGATAATAAAAATATAAGAATAACATCAAAATAAGAATATTCCATCCTTTTATCTTGTAGACAGATACTTTCGGTCACATAAGCATGATTAAATGTAAAAAGCTTTGTGGGAATCTATATTGACAATATACACATGATTACCATAAAACTGGTAATCAAGAATTGATTGAGCCAATATCGTCAGTTTCTTGCCAATGTATACCCTATTGGAATCTCAATATAAGTTGTCTGTTCTGGTCTTGGGAAATCTCTACATGCACGTTTGATGGTTTTGATTGCAGCTTTATCCAAAATCGCATATTTTGATGGTTTGATAACTTCCACATGTGAAACTTGACCCTGCATATCAATCAAAAATTTAATTAGCACTTCACCTTCATATCCTCTCTGCCTCGCAAGATTCGGATATTCATGTCGTTTTTCAATAGCTACCCTAATAGCTTTCAAAAAAGCATTATCTATGCCTTCAGAATAACGCATAATTTTAATATTTTGGTCAGCAAGCATATCCTGACTTGATTGAATTGTTGTAGCAATATCGGCTTCTTTCGTGTCTTCGTTTTTGTCATATATTTGCTCTTGTGTCTGTTTAATAGTCTCTTCTTGTGGGGACTTATCTATAACTTGTAATTCTGAAGAAATAGGTTTTGGTGGTGCTTCAAGATATTGAATCTTCTTTTTATGTTTATGGTGCTTCTTATGTTTTGGTTTTCGAATCTCTTCGGCAACCATGTTCTTACTTGGAGGAGCAAAAGCAGATAATTGAACAGTTATAAAATTATCCCCATTTTCTTTTTCTTTCCACATATTTGAATCATCATAAATACTATAAGCAAAGATTCCAGCAGCACCAGCCAATGCTAAAACAACACCATAAAAACTCGAATCTTTAATTACGTTGCGTATCAATCCTAAATTTATCATGCTCATGTCCTTTCTTTGTTAACTGTTCAATCACAAACACAAGTTTTTCAAGACTCGAATTTCTATCTCCTCTAAAATTTATCATTTTATCATTTGGAATCTCCCGTATAAATGCCTCCAAACGTAATTCATCAACCTCTTCATCACTAATATAAAACTTATTTTCACTACTAATAATAATAGAAATAGGGTTATTATCTTCATTTTTTTCTTCTTGTGTATTGCTGGCATTTGGAACATCTACCTTTATTTTTCCTTGAGAAATAAAGGTAGATATAGATAAAACCAATGCAAGAAGTACCAGCATAACATCTATAAAAGGCACAACATTCAACCCATCTCCACGTTTAACTTTCATGTTGTTCTCCTAAGATTCTTTATGTTTGAGAATTTTATAGTGGTTAACTTTCTTATCAGCAAGACGTAAAAATATATTATAAATCATAAGTGTAGGAATCGCAACCACAAGCCCCAATGCTGTCGCCTTAAGTGCCATGGATAAACCAAGTGTAATATTTTTTACATCAATATTACCACTTCCACTCATATCATAAAAAACAACCATAATACCAACCACAGTCCCCAAAAGTCCGACATAAGGTGCATTCGAATACACAATATACAATAGCGTTAAATTTTTGCTTACATCCTCTTCTAACTTTTTTACATCAGTATATTGTTCTAATACGATACGTGAAAAAAAAATAGCTCTTTCAATACTGAAATATACAACTAATATAGCCATAAATCCCAATACGCTGAATATCAGTGGATCAAGATAAACTTTTAGTATCTCCATAAAATTTTGCAAGGCAATACTCCTTATCAACAATAGATTCTAATTGGATTATATCATAATTAAGATTAATTTTTAGTTTTAAAAGTATTTTTTGGAAGCTTTTATAAAATAATATTTATAATTGAATGTAACATTAATGTAAAAGTAAACTGTATTTGTATTGCTGGATAAAAGAATTATAAGGTTTTTATCAGAGGTTATAAAATTAGAATACGAAGATTCATTATGTAGAGTAAGTTAAGAACAGTATATTGTTGAAAAAATAAATTTTATACTGCCTATCTTCATTCAAAATACTGTCATATAATAAACATGAGATAGATATGATAGTATCATCTATCATATCTAAAAATACTATTTAAGCATTTCTTCAACCGTATCAGAAAGCTTTTTAGCCTTATCCGCATCAATATTAAGCACTTGTGCGCCACCTTTTAAGGCATTATCATAAGCCTCTTTATCCATTTTAGCAAGCACATACAGCATTTGTGGATTTGATTTTTTATCTACCCATCTTTCCACCATTTCTGTCTGCTGCAAAGTAGCTTCAACTTTTTGTTTGGCTGCCTGCAAACTATTTTCAGATATTTTTAAACCATCGCTTTGTTCCATTTGTTTAATTGCCTGTTCCACCCTTGTACTAATAGTTTGGGCTATTTCTATTCTTGCTTTCATCATAGCTTGGTTAGTAGCATAGTTAATATTATTATCCAATAATTTAGCTGAACCAACTCCGACAACCATAGCTTGGGCTTTATTTTTCCCAGCTTGCACATTATTTACCCATGCAGGTTCATCGCTACTACCTGTTATTTGCTGTGTCTTATCGCCACATGACACCAATAAAAAAGACAATGCTACAACACTCACACCTCTGCCAGCTATAGACCATATTTTTGCTTTCATAAAACAACTCCTTTTTTAAAAATAAATATATCTATTCTACTATAAAATGGTAAAATATTCTTAATATATTAATATTTTTTAAATTTTTCAAAGCACTCAACACATGCTATTTATTGCAATTAAGATATTAAAGTCAATTTAGAAAAGCACAAAATATATTTTCACTTCGTATAGTCCCTTGTGATAAAATGAATAATGCACTGCTTAATAAATTCAACCAATATCTAAACAGCAACAAGTAGCTTATGATATATGTATTAGCACCTATTCTAACTAAATCAATAAATATCCTATCTCTTGGATATATTCTCAATCATTGCGATATTCTCTATCTATCTTATAAAAATGCAGATAATCAACTCACGGATAAAAAACAGTTACACTTATCTTTTTGTTTTGAATATACGTTATATACACATCTTATACATTTTTTACACAATCTTTTGAAAATTCATAACCAATCACTGCTTTTACTGCAATTTTTTATAAAAGACTATATAAAAAAACAAAAATAGCTCAAACAACTTCTATAAAAACACAAAATATATAATATAAAAAATGCAAAGACAATATGAAAATATGCCTGAATAGAAATAAATAAGATTGATTAGAATATTACATTTATATTGGTAGATATAATTTATGCAATACCTAAACATAATTATCAAGATAAAATTCTCACATAATTTAGACACTGACTAACATATGGCACTTGTAAAAAATGTTTAAATACGGCACAATACTCCAATAAGTCATCTAACTAGACATTTGCATGATTCTAAAAATTCTTTTTACTCAACATTATATAAATTAGCTACCGTCATATCAGAATCCCTACTATAAGAACACCTATTAAAAAGAGTGCAACACATATATTGAAGTCCAATGAAGAACATTGGACAATATGAATCCATAATGAACACGGCTTTCAAATTAAGAAATCCACAGCACATAGTACACAGCTACCTTAATAACTCTCATTAGTATTTGGAAAGATTCCATTTTTTACATCACAAACATATTGTCGTATTGCACTCTTTAGTATTGTTTTACCTTCACAATAACGTCTTACAAATTTCGGTTGAAAATCATCAAAAAATCCAAATGCATCGCTCCATACTAAAATCTGTCCATCACAATGCACACCTGCACCTATGCCAATAGTTGGAATATGTATGCTTTGCGTAATACGTTGTGTTACATCCGATTTTATACCTTCACATAAAATCCCAAATACCCCTACTTCTTGCATTGCAATAGCAGTTTCTACCAATTCATTTGCTTCATGCTCTTCTTTTCCCTTAATCTTAAACCCACCATCAAAACGCATAAATTGCGGTTTAAGACCAATGTGAGCCATGATTGCTATACCTTCAGCACATAATGCTTTGACAATATCAACTTTTCCTAAATCTACCTCCACTTTTAATGCATCAATCTTGCATGTCCGATAGAATCGTAAAGCATTTTTAATAGCCATAGTTTTTGTAGCATAACTACCAAAAGGCATGTCAGCAAGCAAGAAAGAGCGTTTGACTCCCATAGATACAGCCTTAGTATGATATATCATTTCATTAAGAGTTAACCCAATAGTTTCTGTATCGCCTCCAAAGCTCATCTTAAGGCTATCTCCAACTAAAATCATATCCACTTCAGAATCAAATATTTTTGCCATTAATGCATCATAGGCGGTAATAGCAGCAATTTTTTCTTTCCCTTTTTTAGCTTTTAAATCATTGAGTGTCATTTTCTTTTCTAGCATTATGGAATCCTTTAGAAATTATACCTCCTTAATTGTAACACAAATTAGAGAATTTCATTCTCTCAAATCCAAACTTTATAATTAACATAGTATAAAACCGATTCCCGCACTCATCTGATTCTATTATAAGATTTAAAGCCATAAAGTCTCATAGCATTAGCAACAACGCTAATTGAACTCAAACTCATAGCAAAACTAGCAACCATAGGGCTAAGAACAATTCCCAATCCACTACAAAATCCCATAGCAATGGGGATACAAATAATATTATATAAAAATGCGAAACTCAAATTTTGCTTAATATTTCGTAATGTGCGACTACCTAATGTTATAGAATCTTGTATGCTTTGCATGGTTTCTTTAAAATAAATAATATCACCATACTCAATGCTTACATCGCTACCTGTTGCCATCACAATGGACACATCTGCTTGTGCAATCGCAATTGCATCATTCATACCATCACCAACCATAATAACCCTATGATTGTTCATTTGCAAATTACGGATATAAGAAAGTTTATCTTCTGGTTTACATGCTGCACGATATTCCACGTTTAGCACATTGGCAATATATGCTACATTTTTATCACTATCACCACTTAGAATTTCACAAGTCATACCATTTCCCTTAAGTGTATCAATGAGCATTTTAGAATCTTCTTTAAGTTCCTCTCCCAATGTAATACGACCAAGCAATACATAGGTATTATCACGCTCATCAAGTTGTGCTACATAAACATGCACCCCAATCAAATCATTATTTTGTGATTCCAAAACTTCTGCATTTTTAAGCGGATTAGAAAGCATAAAAGAATAGCTCCCAAGAATAAATGTGGTTGGCATGTTATGATTGTTATATGATATATAATCCAGTCTTGCTTTTATGCCTTGATTTAATATATTTTGAGATTCTCTAACATGATAAAGCGACAAATTTTTTGCATATTTACAAATACTTTGTGCAATAATATGATTGTTTGTGTACTCAATCGATGCACAAATTTTTAACAGTTCATCTTGTGTTATCAAACTTTCAGAATCATTATTATAAAAAACATCAATAGAATGCAATGTAAAATCACGTTTTGTTAATGTCCCAGTTTTATCGAAGACAACATAATCACATTGAGCAATATTTTCTAAGCTCTGTGCATTTTTAAAAAATACCCCCATTTTATTTGCCCTTGCATTAGCAAACAAAATAGCCATTGGCGTTGCAAGCCCTAAAGCACAAGGACAAGAAATCAAGAGTGTGCTTGCAAAAAAACGCATGGCAGTTTGTAAATCTGCATAAAAAAACCAAAAAATCCCAGTTAAAACTGCTAATGCAATAACGATTGGTACAAAAAAACCAGATACCCTATCAGCAAGTTGTGCAATTTTTGCCTTACTTTCATAAGATTGCTGTATCAAATGATTAATTTTTGTAAGTGTAGAATTTTGAGTCGTGCTAGTTGTTTGCATAATCAAACTATTTTGTAAATTAAGTGTTCCTGCATACAGTGATGCTTGTCTCTCTTTATAAATTGGTAAATTTTCGCCACTCAACATGCTTTCATCAATTTCAGCATATTCTGAAATTAAAATTCCATCAACAGGGATAAAGCTATGGGCTAAGACTTGAATGTAATCACCTTTTTGTAAAGAATCTGGAACAACTTCCTCCGTTTTGATAGGTATTGATGCAGTATCGTATAAAAAATTGGGATTCAATATTTTATATGCCTTTTCTTGCTTTCTTGCAACTAATGCTTTGGCATTCTGCATAGCCTTATTTTTCACACTCTCTTCTATGTATTTACCAAGCATAATGAAACTCAAAATGACACAAACCCCCTCAAAGTAAAGATTGTGCAGTAATGTCCTATCATCATTCGTAATACCCAACACAAGAATATAAAAACTATATAAAAATCCCGATAAACTTCCAAGTGCAACCAACGAATCCATATTAGGATTCCCATAAAAAAGATTCTTTAATCCACGCACATAAAATATGCCTCCAAGATACATAACACAAAGAGTGATGATAAATTGTAAAATTGCATTGAATCTTAAATCATCAAATACTTGCGGTAATGGAACATGAAACATATCATGCAACATGCTTATGTAAACTACAATACAAGACAGTAATAGACTAATAATAAGTTTAATTTTTTGATTAGAAATCATTGGTTTAATATTGTTAAAAAATCTCATATATGTTTTATATGGAGAATGAGAAAATATTGTCTGATTAGGTTTATCAATTTGTTGAAAATTTTGACAATACAGAGTTGCATTGTTATCTTCATTAGTTGAATCAATCAAATGATGGTGGGACATATTGCATGGCACTGCTTGATTGTTATGATTCTGTATTGCAATATCATTCACAACATTCTGGCATTGTTTTGTATCTTGTTTTGAAAGACAGCAGGAATCTTGCACCATATTCTGCATTTCCATATTTTGCATTTCTGGAAAACATTTCATATCCCGTTTAATATCGTTTCTAGTGGTCATGCTATTACAATCATTATGTTTTTTTTGTGTATGATATAGAGGTTTTATGTCTTGTGGATTTGGTTTGTTAAAAGTTGGTTTTAAGACAGAGGACATCGGCTGTACTTTTGTATTAAAAACAAGTGGAGTTTTTTGAATCTCCGCTTTATAACCTATATTTTGTATCAACGTTATAATACCATCTATTGTAATCATACGAGGATTAAAAATAACAACGGCACTATTACTTAATAAAAAAACATTGGCTTTATAAATAGAATCTTGTTTATTCAGCATACGCTCAATCGCAGATGAACAAGATGTACAACTCATACCTCCAATATCTAATCGCAATGTTTCTTTTAGTTCTTGTGTATTATCATAATTTTTATCCATTGGTAATGACATTTTAACTCCTTATTAACCATAAAAATTAAATCAAAGGTATATAATACATATACCCCTATATGTATTATAAGAAATTGCAACTTAATAATAACTTAAATGCTACATTGTTAACATAAATCCATGTTTTGTGTTACAACATAATAATTTGTAAGCTATAAAGATTATTCAAGATACTATGATTCATCACTATTGCATTTTTAATATCTCAATAGTTTTTCCTATAATAAGAATAGTTATATAATATAATATTCAAATACAATACGGATAAGATAAAACAATACAAATCACTGCTCAATTATTGATTATTTGACATAATCTTGAAATAGATTCATAATATTAGAATACAATTTTATTTTTCTAACTAAACAAAAAATATTTCGTAGATTACGCTTAATATCAAATGATTTGATAAGCAATGCTATAATAGAAGATTTTCAACTGATTAGGAAACAAGGAATTTTATGCAATTCTTTTTAGATTCTGTTGTTATTATTTCCAGTATAGGTATTGCCCTTAGTCTATTTCATGGTGTTATAAACCAATGGAAAAATGGTAAAAAAACCATTAAAATACTCTTATATTTAATTTTTGTATTGTGTGCTTTTGGTGTTAGTATACATGTCTATAAACAGAGCAAATTCAATGCACAAGTTGACGAATTTCAAAATGCCTTTAAACACAATGAAACACTCATTTGTTTCTATGAAAATAAAGAAATATATGTGCATAAATCAGAGTTTATCTATTTTTCTGACACCTTTTCTTTCATTGGCAAGAATGAAAGAAAAGGTATAAATGTAAATATTGCAGATTGCATACAGCACATTATGCAAAACGAAGAAATCATCAATGATTAAATCGTACCACATATTTTTGTATCTGCTATTTTAAGCTTAAAACCACAATTTCTAATCTAAAAATCTCCCATGTCATTTCAAATAAACTTAGTTTTACACTTATAAAAATGCAAAAGTGAAATAAGTACTTACCATGAATGTATCACACTCTACTTTATAAAAACCATGAATACAAGCCATCAACATAAAGAGAATGGCTAATACTGTACCGCATAGTCAAACTTCGTATGTTCAAAACCATATATATAATCTTGATGTAGCATATACTACTACCAGTATCTTACAAATTAATTACCATAATGATAATATAGAATCATAGTCATAAGATAAACACTAATAAACTCAACATTTTACATAATGAAGTATAAGATTACATATCAATAAATACACAATAGACTAAGGCAATATTACATAAGGTTAGATTAAATCTATAAGCATTTGATGTAATACTTAATAGAAAAATTTTTATATTCTCTTACCTTCTGTAATATAACTTAAAGAAATTTACGGAATGAATCAACATTGAGGGTAATAAGTATATTTTACTATTGTGCACATTGTTTGCATAAATAAATATACAGAACAATTCAAAAGTGTCTCATAAATTATAAAACTAAGAATAAATTACAACTACAAATACAATACTATTAATAACAATAAATATTGTAGAATCAACTACTATTGCTAAAGATTCATAAATAATCCAATACTTATAATTTTCCAACTTTACACATACAATAATCTATGTGGGTATTTTACTCTTCATCTTGCATAGCTGCTATCATTTGAGCATAGAGCTCAAGACTTTCTTGTGCATCTTGCACATCAATCTTACCCATAACATAACCTATATGCAAAAGGACAAAATCTCCTATTGCAACATCATCTTGCATCAAATCAAGGCTTGCCTTACGTGTTACACCCAATGTATCAAGTGTTGCTATATTGGTTTCTTTATTAATATCTATAACTTTTGAAGGTATTGCTAAACACATAATATTTCCTAAGATAAAATAAAATAGTATGATTCTAACACAAAAAATAGCAATTTATCTATCAAACACTGATACCACACACTACAATATCAAGTTCGCTCTACACAACCTTCCCCTTATTTTAATGTACCTTCCACTCTTGTGCAAACTTGATTGCACTCTGTATTGCTACATACCATATCACATTTTGTACTAACAAAAGTTTTTGTTGATTGAGGCTTTTTGCTTGAACAAGCATTTAAACCAAACATACATAAAAAAATAAACGCACATACTACCATTTTTTTCATATTAACCTCGCATAATGATTATAAAATGGCACAAGCAAAAAACAATCCATTTTTCATAAAAACTATATAAACTCACACAATAACTCTACAAAACTATGCAACAACACATGGAATCCGTATTTCGAAAAATTTCCCTTGTGTATTATTAGCGTTTAATTCACCGTTATGTGCTAATGCAATTTGTTGGCTTAATGCCAATCCTAGACCATGTCCCTTAAGCTTCGTTGTTTTAAAAGCTTCAAATAACGAATGTATATCCTCAATATCTTTGCCATTATCATATATTCTACAAACAACATTATTTTTATGTTCAAAAAAACATATTTTAATTTCACCGGTTTCACATTCACCTTCTTCAATAGCATCAATAGCATTACATAGGATATTGTGCAATGCTATTTCATAAAGCGAAAAATCCACTAACACATCGCCCTGATATGCCAAATCAAATACAACATTAATTTCTTTGGTATAACCATATTCACTGATAACACGCTCTAAACTTTGCTTAAAATCTTGAAGTTTATGAGCCTGCTTATTTGCTTGTACACCCTTAGAAAATAATAAAGTACTTTTAATAATGCGTTCAACGCGCCAAATAGACTTTTTCATTTCATCTACAATCTCTAAACTACTTTCATCAACTCTTTTACTTAGTACTCCAGCTAACAATGATAACGAACCAATGGGGTTACGTATCTCATGAGCAAGATGTGCACTTACTTGCCCCATGTTTGCCAATCTCTCTTGACGTTTTTGTTCTGTAATATTCGTCGCTGTAATAATTTGTTTATGTGAAACTCTAGAACTTTGTATAAGAAATGTATTATTATCAATTTTCATTTCAACTTCAGAAAGATCTCCTATGTCAACTTCCAAAAGCCCCTTTAAATTACTAGCTTTTTTGTTTTGATAAAATAAGCTTCCATTATCATTAAAGACAACAACTGCCTGTGGTATCATCTCCAAAATAGATTCTATTAAAACCTTGAAATCTTTAAACTCTTTTTCGATTTTATAACTTTGTAAAATCAATTCATGCAAAAGATTTAAAAGAGATTGGGTATCACCCAATTCTAGTGTATTTTGTAATTCTTCTTTATTATAATCCTCAAGCAAAATGGTATTTCTTGTTAACTTTTCTTCTTGATATAACTTTTTCTTTTTTATATCTTTCTTCTTTTTATGAGCTTTTTTCATAAATAATAACTCCTACTCGAAATAGAATCTTAAAATATCTTTAGAAAATCAACTATTCAAGTGGCACTCTAAATTGAAATCCTTGTCTATCAATAAGAAAATTCATCTGTCCTCCATATTCTACTAACTCCTCATAATCCCTAATGCGTTCTTTCTTTGGAGGTGTTATATCTCTATTAGCATCATAATCATACATATCATAAATAGTCCTCATGCTTTGAGTACCAGAATCTCGCAAAATACCGTCTCCACTAAATGAGTGTAAATCACGATTTTCTGTTTGATTATTAAGAGTTGGGATACCACCTCTTGCTACACTCATCTCACCATTTATAAATTTATCCATATTTTCTGACATTTTACGATAAAAACTATTTTTTCTATCTTGCGTAGAACCTTTACTTTGAAATTGCTCCAAAATATCTACATTTGCTTTCTTAGTAAAATCTTTTTGTTCTTGTTCTAACATTTTCTGCTCTAAAAAATCAACTTGATTACCTTGTATTCGTGTAAAAAGTTCTTGAAATAATGCATTACGTTCAGCAGTATTTTTTGGTTTAAATTGACGCATATCAACATTGTTAACAAACAAGATTCTATCTCCCTTTCTCAATTTGGAAAAAGGACCCCTACTTGGCACTCTTTCTACCACAAAATCATTAGAAACATGAAAGTTAAAACGTTCTAAAAAACTATCTGCGAGCAACATACCTCCGTATCGTTTCCCGACCTTAACAGTCACTTGTTTAATATCTTCTCCACGTCTAATTTTAATTCGCACAGTTTCATTAAGAGGTAAATCAGCAACCAAAAGCTCCAAATCAGCCCAATTTCTTGGGGCAATATCGTTAATTGAAATCAAAACATCACCCCTTTTAAAAGGATTGTTTGGAAAAAATGGATCGGCAAATTGTACGCCAAATGTAGCACTTTCTTCATCAAGCACTTCAAATCTCACTCCAATATCACCGTAGTATGGTCTTTCTTGACTTAAGAATCTATCAATATATTTTTTCTCAATAAAACCGTGTTCACCGACACTTAAACCATAAATTTTATAGCAAATATTACTAATAACGCCATTTTTTTGTGTTGGGACAGAAAATTGTGCATATTTTAAAAAACCACTTTGATGTGATTGAAACCTACCCGCATTCGCCCCCCTAATTCCTACACTAGCAAGCTCTCTACTTAAAGCATATTCATCAATATCAGCTATCTCATAGGAATATTTGGAATCGACAGCACCACTCATTAAAAAAAGTCCAATAAATGGATCATACTTTAAAATATTTTTTGACTTTGGGCGCGTTTTGCTGTACCCAATAATTTCACCACTTTTTAATTTAATCGCATAGATTCCATGACCAATATTCATACTTGCCTGTTTATAGTATGAAGCACAATGTGTATAATCTATTTTTTCATCAATATCATTTTTATCAAACAACTCGATGATTTCTTGTTCATCACTTTGTAAAATACCGTCTTTTTCCCTCACTTGCACATTTCTTTGATTAATAATATTTTCTTCTGGTTCTTTAATCTGGGAAAGAGTTCTTTTATTGCTAAAGCTATTATATTCATTATCTAGCACATTGCTATATGTAATATGGGAAATACTTAATAGGAAAATCAACAATAAACATATCCCAATAATATTGCACCTTCTGCGATACAATACCGTATATTGTAAATCTACATAATTTTTGATAGCACCAGAACAGCTATTTTTTGTCCACATCAATATCAATATTGTCATGCCTTGATGTATTAAAAATAATAATAGAGAGAATAAGGAATTAGATCTTTTTTGTGGTTTTATCATCATGCCTGCATACTCCATTGCTATAATCAAAATTTGAAAGGATTGAGATTTTTCATTTGGTCAAATAAATCATTTTTTTTTGATTCCTCAATTTGTTTGTATCCTTCGTTAATAGCACTAATTAAAAGAATTTGCAAAGCCTGTTTATCTTGTAACAATTCATCATCAATATTAATATCAATCAACTCGCCTGCTCCATTAAATTGCACATCAATTAACCCTCCGCCACTTTTTGAGGTAATAACCTTATCACGTGCTTTTTGCTCCATCTCTTTAATTTGTTCTTGCACACTCCCAAGTATATTTTGCAAATCTTTCGGTTCAAACATCAATTACTCCTTTATGATTCGATTCTTAGAATCTACAAAAATAATCTTTGGCTTAATCTTTTTAGCATATTTTAATTCCACATTAGCATAAGCAATAATAATGACAATATCACCTTTTTGTACACGTCTTGCAGCAGCCCCATTCAAACATATTATACCGCTATTTTTTTTTGCATAAATAGCATAAGTATTAAAACGTTCACCGTTATTAACATTCAGAATCTCTACCTTCATACCTTCTAATATGCCACACTGTTTCATTAAAACTTTATCAATGCTTATAGAACCAACATAATTCAGATTCGCATCGGTTACACTTGCACGATGAATTTTAGCATACAAAATATCTACACGGAGATTCTGTAATACTTTTTTTTTCATATCTTTTGTTTGTTCATGAAACTTTGAATCCTGCTGTATTTTTACATTACTATTTGTGCTTTTTGATGTTGCCATCTTATCCTCATCTACCAAACCATATATCTACAAAAAAACAATAATACTGCTATTGTAGCACATTTTATACTGAATGTGTCATATTTTTACATTCTATACATACCTTTGTGTGTTCTTTTGTTTTGTGTTTACACATCATACCACCACATTTTTCACATATTTCATTTGTTGGTTCAGTATTCACAATAAATTTGCAATCTGGATAATTTGAACAACCATAAAAAATACCACGTTTTGAATGTCGCACAACGATTTCCCCACCACATTTAGGGCAGTTAATACCAAGGGTTTTTGGTTTTTCTAATGATTTCGTGTTTTTACACTTTGGATAAGCACTACAAGCCAAAAACTTACCTGTTTTGCTCATTTTTATACACATGGCACTCCCACATTTTTCACATATTTCATTTGTCATTTCAGCATCTTCGCTATTTCTTTGAATGTATTTGCACTGTGGATAGTTAGAGCATGCTATAAATTCCCCATACCGTCCATTACGCACCACAAGCTCATTTCCACACTCCGGGCAGTGTTGACCTGTTGGTTTGAGAGTTTTTAGTGATTCAATTTGTGTTTTTCCTAATGCTATTTTTTCAATAAAAGGTTCATAAAAATCCCATAAAACCTTTTCCCATTCTACCTTATGTGTGGCAATATCATCTAACTTACCTTCAAGTGAAGCACTAAAACCACTATCAACAATTTCTTGAAAATTTTTTTCAAGCATTTCTATAACGGTAAAAGCAATATCTTGCACAATTAATTGTTTCTTTTCTAAAACAACATATTGCCTGTCTACTAATAAACGAATAGTTGGTGCATATGTGCTAGGACGACCTATGCCTAACCCCTCCAATGTTTTAATAAGACCTGCTTCAGAATAACGAGACGGTGGTTCTGTTGTCTTTTGTAAACTTATTATTTCATCAAATTTTATAGGTTGTTGTTCTTTAAAATTTGGCAATAACTTATCTTTATCATTATTCCCCCAAACCTTATAGAACCCATCAAAAATCATTCGTCTACCACTAATTCTCAATTCAGCTTCTTGATTACCTAGTGAAACCACGCTTACATTAATCCCCTCAAAAACAGCATCTTGCATTTGAGATGCCACAAAACGATTAAATATAAGCGTATAAAGCTTTAATTCATCATTATTTAAAAAATCTTTTGCAATATTTGGCGTAAAATCTAAATTTGTTGGACGAATAGCTTCATGAGCCTCCTGTGCACCTTTTTGTTGTGCTATATAAATTTTTGCTTGAGACGGAATATAATCTTCACCAAAACTCTTTTTGATAAAATCTCTTGCACTTTGTAAAGCCTCTTTAGCAATATTGAGACTATCCGTTCTCATATATGTAATAACTCCAACTAAACCCTGATTTGTCTGCACACCTTCATAAAGTTTTTGTGCTATATTCATAGTTTTAGTCGGTGAAAAACCAAGCAAATTCGAGCTTGCTTGTTGCAAAGTAGAAGTCATGAAAGGTGGCGGTGATTTTGTGATTCTTTCTTTTTTTACAATAGAATCTACCACAAAAGATTCTGCTTGTAAACTTTTTACAATATTCGCCACTTCATCTTCATTTTGCAAACTCAACTTCTCTATTTTTTTATTCTTAAAACGCACCAAATCAAAAGCTAAATATTTTTCATCTTCATTAATAACATGATCTTTTGGATATGATATAGATTCACTGTACTGTCTTGCTTCAATTAAAAAATAATTTTGTGGTTGAAAGGCTCGTATTTCTTTTTCTCTATCTACGAGAATCTTTAGGGCACTTGATTGCACTCTACCTGCACTTAATCCTCTAGTTATTTTTTGTGATAACAAACCACTTAACTTAAATCCAACAATGCGATCTAAAAGTCGTCTTGCTTGTTGAGCATTAACCCTATTCATGTCTATTTTTCTTGGATGTTGTAAGGAATTTGTAATAGCAGTTTTTGTGATTTCATGAAAAACAATGCGAGGAAAATCCTCAACATTACCTTTCAACGCTTCAACAATATGATATCCAATCGCTTCACCTTCTCTATCCTCATCAGTTGCAATATATGTAACATCAGCATTTTTATGCAACTCTTTGATTTTCTTAATTAATGGCTCATGCTCTTTCGATATATCGTATGTTGGAATAAAATGCTTATCTTTAATTGTGATTCCAAAACGATGTTTGGGTAAATCTCTAATATGCCCTTTTGATGCTACAACCTCATAATCCTTATCCAAAAAATTCTTAATAGTTCGTGCTTTTGCCGGGGATTCCACAATAATAAGATTTCGTGCAGTTTTCACCGTACTGCCTTGTGTATGAGTTTTTTTACGCGTATGTACAGATTTTTTTGAAACTGCAGTTGTATTCTTTTTATTAGCCTGTATATCTGTCGTTTCCTGTTTTGTAATCGCCACTATAAATGCCTTTCAACTAACTTTATTTAATTAAGTCGTGGCAGAATTTTAGCATATAATTACAATTTACTTCAAAAAAAATATTTTTTTATATATAATGTTAAATTAATTTAATTAAGGTTAAGGAATGTACTTTGTTATTTGGTTCACGTATCACAACACACTTTGACTATATCCTAATCTTTCTCATTTTGCCCCTCATTATCACAAGTTCATTTTTACTAAATGAAACCTCCCAAACACTCTTAATACGTCAAACAAGTTATGTTTTTCTTGGTATCTTTATTTTTCTGTTTGTTTTTTTCATTCCCTTTCGTTATCTTTACAAAAGTGTTACTATATTTTATATCGTCTGCATTCTATTGCTTTTAGCGGTGGAATTTATTGGCACTACAAAGCTCGGAGCAAAGAGATGGATTGATATTGGCAATTTTTCGTTACAGCCAAGTGAACCTGTCAAAATTGCAATTGTTTTATTTCTGGCTCATTATATAACGAAAAATCCGCCACCTAAAGAAGGATATGGATGGCTTGAGTTTCTCAAAATTAGTAGCTTTATTTTACTGCCATTTATTTTGATTCTCATTGAGCCAGATTTAGGAAGTGCTATTATCGTTTTGGTAATGGGCTACGGCATGCTTTTTATTATAGGTGTTCATAAAAAAATATGGATTACTTGTATCATAAGCACCCTGTTGTTTTCTCCTATTGTTTTTAAATTTGTTTTAAAACCATATCAAGTTGATAGAATCATGAAACTCGTTAATGGAGACACAAGCACACAAGTTCAACAAAGCTTAATTGCAGTTGGTAGTGGTGGATTCAGTGGGAAATCTTATAACGAAGCGACACAAGCTAATCTAAAATTTTTGCCAGTTGCTACAAGTGATTTTATTTTTGCTCATTTTGCAGAGAGATTTGGATTTATTGGTTCTTGTGTGTTGATTGTATTATATGTGTTTATTATTTTACATTTGCTCTCATTTTGTTTTTTAGATTCACAGGATTATTTTTTAAAAGTAATTGCAAGTTGCTTGGCTATGCTTTTTTTTGTGTATGCAAGTGTTAATATTGCTATGACTATTGAGCTTGCTCCAGTTGTAGGTATCCCATTGCCATTATTAAGTTATGGTGGTAGCAGCTTTATAACATTTATTATTTTGATTGCTATGTTTGAAAACGCCACTACATTTCGCTTTAGTTTTACAGAAAATAAAACTTTTTTTAACAAGCTTTCTAAACTTTAATTGTGCAATATCGCAAATATTATATACTTAGTTACAATTCCACTTTAGATTCTAAGATTCTAAAAGGCACAGCTCTAAGAATCTAAAATGCCACAAGAATCGTAACATTTAAGATATTTCGCTATCACTTTACACACAACAAAGATTCTTTCTTCTCAAGAATCTTAAGAATTGTTGTAAACTTGAGACAACTTATCTTAAGATTTTTTGAATCATTATATTGTATGCTTGAATTATGGCACATTACTCTTATTACTTGTGAAATTAATGCGATAAGAATCTGATAAATTGTTGGACAATATAAACATGGAAATCCAAAAATCCAACATTATAATAAGACTTTTGGTAAAATAATAAGTATTTACACAAAAAATATTATGTTGAGCAATATGAAGGAATTATATGTACACACAATCTCATAATTCACATGGCAATGACATGACGAATATTAAGCTACACACCATAATGCAGAATACAGAATACAATGATGCACTTTGTATGAGAACACACAAGATGACCTTTACAAGCCCTCTTTATCTTACCTCTGGTAGAATCTTAGAGCCATATGAAATCATATATGAAACCTATGGTAATCTCAATAATGACAAAAGCAATGCTGTTCTTGTTATGCACGCATTAACAGGAAGTCATCATTGTGCTGGAAAATATAAAAATGATAAAAAAAATGGTTGGTGGGATAATATGGTGGGGCAACATAAGCCTATTGATACTGATAAATATTTTGTGATTTGTTCTAGTGTAATTGGTAGTCCGTATGGGTCTACTTCACCTATAAGTCCTATTTATGGTGCTTTTGGCAATAATGATTATTATAGATTCAAATTTCCACTTATTACCATTCAAGATATGGTAAAAGCTATTAAAATCCTGCTTAATGCTCTTGGTATTATGCGTCTCCATGCTATAATCGGTGGATCAATGGGGGGTATGCAAACATTAAGTTTTGCTATCCTCTATCCAAAAAGTGCTAAAATGTATATTCCCATTGCCATGAGCTATGCAAGCAACCCTCAAATCATTGCTATCAATAAAATCATGAGTGAAATTATTAGACTTGATTCTGCATTTAAAAATGGTAAATATGAAATTACTGCAAATAACTTTCAATTTAAAGGTTTAGAAATAGCTCGTATGCTTGGCTTTATGCAATATCTCTCATTAGATACAATGCAAAGAAAATTTGGGCGTAACTATGTTAGCAATGAATCTCTTTTTGATATGTCTGGTCGTTTTGAAATTGAAAGATATTTGGATTATAACGGAGCAAATTTTACTAAATCTTTCGACCCACTTTGTTACTTATACCTCATTCGTGCTCTAAGCGTGTATGATGCAGCATTTGGATTTGATAATTTAAAATCTGCACTTAGCATGATTCAGTCTCCATTACATCTCATTGGCTTTCTCGGGGATAATATGTTCCCCATTAATGAAATGCAATATATTAAAAAATGTATGGATACACTCAATAAAATCTGTACTTTTAAAGCTGTAGATAGTAATTATGGGCATGACGCATTTTTAGTAGAAATTGAAAAATATGGGGATTATGTGCAATTTCTCTTAGATAACACATAATATATGAGTTTCTATCAGTAGCACATATTTTCAGAAATGTATTGCATAGCCTAAATTGTAGTTACTTCTATCAATCAATGCCATACAATACAATATCCCTATCTCACAATAAGAACATTGTTATTGCCTCACATAAGTTAATCATATATCCTTAGCAGGATATACATGTCAGATAATTTTTTGTGTCATATCTTATGTTTAGACGGATATTTATGTTATTTCAATATATTTATTACCTTTTCAATCCCATTTCACGATAAACCAGTATATAAATTACATTTTTTATGATACCTTATTAAGCCAACAAGAATAATAGCAACTATATTCATAAATATACAAAGTCCTTAAGGCATATAAAATTTTAATTCCAAGATGTTATCGAATGTATTTCCACAATTGATATTACAAAATCTTGCAAAATATTAAAAATCATGAAAATCCGACATTATCTCTTACACTTTATTTTTTACATAAATATCACATTGCAGTATACAGACATTATATATAAAAACAAAAATCATTCAGCATAACAAAAGTTTACTATTGTGATTGATTTGAATATCTATCCACATCACCGTATCATTATTGTTTTTCCAGACTAGAATAAGAATAACAGTAAATTAATGTTCGGTCTTATACCTGCATACAGTAACTCTAAAGATAAAATTTTTAGTTGTCTGTTTAACTAAATAATGTAAATAATGCAATAATGGCAATTCGCAGCTTGAATATAAAGTCCTATAAATTGATATGTTATTAAACAATATCAATAGAATTTATAAGAAAAATAATTGAATTTTCATCTTTTTTAGAAAAATAAAATATAAATAGCAATTATTACAAGATAATATATTGTCCCAATCAAATTGTTAAACCGCACAAAATACACAGGATTCTTGGCATTCAAATTGTAGCAATATAATTACATTTATCTAGTTATACAGGGCGATTAGTTCTTATAGTATGTATACGGAATAATATCGAAACGACATTGATTTGAATAGATATTAAAATTTTTGTTATTGTTAGATTCCGCTACCTACCCACGATATATCAGACATGAGTTGTATCATAATTTTTACACTATACTAAATACTATCAAGTATTTTTCGTGCATAAAGAGTATTATTGTTGTTCATAAAATGGATCTTAGGATAATTGCTATACATTTTCATAAATAAATTGATGCTTTTCTCCATGCCCTTTTGTCTTTCGTATTCAACCCCCTTTACCTTAGCTTTTTCTAGCTCCTCAATCCACTCTGTTGGAATAAAAACACCGGGTAATTTGTCATGTAAAAATACGGCACTTTTATAGCGTGTAACAGGAAAAAAGCCTTGCATTAATACACACTGCATATGGTATTTTTCATTATATTCACAAAGCCACTCACGTAGCATATTTGTTATAGATATATCATAAATGGGTTGTGTAAATAATGCCAGAGCACCTGCTCGTATCTTTGATTCCATTTTATTTTTTAATATATCAAAATTCTTTGCATACGAGTTGATAACGCTAAACCCGTATAACGTTCTAAGAGGGCTATTAAGGACATTGGCATGCAAATCTCTTCCATTGTTTAAACAAGCTAATAATTCCAAGATTTTGACACTATTACCTTCAAACACAGCTTTAGCATGAGGTTGATCGCCCAACCTTATAGGATCCCCACTTAATGCTAAAAACATACGAATATCAAATTCATTTAATCCCATAATTTCACCACTTAATGCGATAGAATTACGGTCTCTCATACTAATTGTGCAAATAAAAGGTTTTTTCAATATGGATTGCAACTTTATGCTCACTAATCCCGCATTTTGTTTCAATATAGCAAGTGGCGAATCTGTGCAAACGAACGCATCAATGCAATTATGCTGTTTAGGCATGACATGTAATTGTGCCTTGCAAACTTTATCAATAAGGTTTATAACACTCCCGCTTTTCTCTGGACAAAGCTCATAGGTAATGCATTTATCTGAAAGAAGTATTTGCATAAATTCTTCAACAAGAATAGAATCAGAACTTGGAAAAACCGGAATGTTTCTTTGTTTATCCATATAATCCTCAAATTATCTAAAATATTGTAAAGATTATAGCATAAAAATTAGAATATGATATGTGTTTATTGATTTTTGTAATTCTCGTCTTATAATTGCTTCTTATATTAGAAAACAATCACGATAATTGATTTAAGAAAATAGATATAAATGTATCATTAAATAAGAAGTAGACACACAAAATTGCTTTTCAAGACTATATTTATTATAGTTTCATAAAATACAGTTTTTAATTATTTCTACTTCTAACTATCTAGTTTGATTTTATAATAAAAATTGCTAAAGTATATCTTTCTATGTTTTATTCGACAGTGCTTGTAATACATGATTTAAGGATTGAGAGAATATGTACAATGGTCGGAGCAGCGGGATTCAAACCCACGACCTCACCCACCCCAAGGGTGTGCGCTATCAGGCTGCGCTATGCTCCGTTGATTAACTACTTAGTGAGTGGATATTTTATCATATAATTATTAATGATAAAATATCCATCGTATCTGCTTATCAAACTTAATATATTGTGTAGTTATCACATATCACAAAAACACAAAAATAGCAAATGACAATGATTATTCAAAGATAGAATCTAAAAGCCCATCAATAAAATCTTTTTCACTAAACTCTATTAATTCATCTTCTTTTTCTCCTGTACCCAAAAACAAAATGGGCAATTTAAATTCATAAATAATACTAAGAATAGCTCCACCTTTGCTTGTCCCGTCCATTTTAGTAACAATGACACCATCAAGCCCCAATGATTCATGAAATATCCGTGCTTGTTCTATACTCGCACTGCCTTGTGTGCCATCTAAAATAAGAATCTTATGAAATGGCTTTTCAGCCAAAGCCTTAGAACAAGTTTTTGAAATTTTAATCAACTCATTTTTAAGATTCGTTTGATTTGGCAATCTCCCAGCAGTATCGATAATCGCATAATCCATTTTGCGACTTTTTGCAGCATTAATGGTATCAAATGCTAAAGCACTTGGGTCATGGGCATGTTGTGTTGTAACAATAGCAACACCAATTTTCTCACTCCATAATTGCAATTGTTCAATGGCAGCGGCACGAAAAGTATCTCCTGCACCTAAAATCACTTTTTTTTCCATTGACTTGAAACGTTTGGCAAGTTTTGCAATGGTAGTCGTTTTTCCAGCACCATTCACACCAAAAATAAGATAGACAATGGGAGATTCTGTAATTTCTTGAAATTTTACCTTATCATAATAACTCTCTCCACGAAAAAATCTTTCAATTCCCACACGCAATTCGTCTCTACCAATGACATTCCCTAAATTACTAAGTAACCGCTCAATAATCTCATAATGAATATCAGATTCTATAAGAATCTCTTCAAGTATTTCTTTATTAATTTTCTTTTGCTTGCTCCCTAATAATCTTGCAATATTTTCAGAAGTCTTTTTAAAAAAAGTAAACATTGACATCTCCTCATTTATTTTACATATTTCATATTTTTTATGATTTTTTATTATCTATTGTCATAGAATCTTGTTTATTATGTTTAAAGTTTTGCTTATTCTTTTCCATGTTATATATAATTTCTCCAATGTCTATTTCAAAAACTTCTTCTAATATTGGACCCTCATAGCTGCGAACTATTTTATTATTATTATCAACAAGTAAAAAAAATGGTGCAGTAAAATCTTGAATCTCAATATTCAAACTACGTTTGAGATAATCAACAAATAATGGAAATGTATCATTGGTCGCAATTAATTTGTGAAATGTATCTGACACAATCAGAAAATCTTGATACATCTTCATTTGTATTTCTTTTTCACTCAAAACAATAATTTGTAATTGTGTTATTTGTGAAGAAAGACGATTGATATGTGTTAAAACAGGCAGGCATAAAGTGCATTCATGTGGAAAAATAGCAATAATCTTAATATATCCACGTTGCAATGTATTATTATGATTCGCCTTATCATACATTAAAAGTTCTATATCGCCTTTATTTTTTTGCAACATAAATTCAAAGAAAGATTGTGATACCTCATCTTTAAAAAAATAGCCCTCTTGTTGCGATGTATCACTGGATTTTTCTTTCGTATTATTGGAATCACAACCATAAACAAATACTAATACAATAAGAAAAACCATACAGTATAGTGTATTTTTTATAACCATATATATCCTTAGGCTTTTAGTTTAAATTACTATATTAAACATCCCCAACTCTTAAGTGTGATATTATAACCAAAATTCATTAAAAATTATTGCTGTCAAATAACACATATACCCGAGTAACTCCCTATTTCATGTTAATCGAATAATCATAGATAGCAAAATTACATTTTTTCAATATAATTATCATTCATCATTTTGTAAGGAATAAGCATGATACGCAATGCTATATTTTTATTACACACACTCTCTCTATTACAGAGTATTATGACGTTTTTGTATGCCGACACTTATAAGAATCACTCATGTATACAACACAATCAAACTCAACAAGATTATCAGAAAATGCAGGGCTATCAGAAAATGATAGAAAAGCGAGAAAAATTTTTTATAGAATCTCTTGTACAGCCCTACGATTCATCAAAAGTGCGAGTAGACATAACAAGTAAACTTCATTATATTGATTTTTGTTCATATCCTCCGGATAGAAGTCTACCATATGGTTCTTTGAAAAACGGACGATTTCATGGCACAAAAGTCAATGATTTACCTTTTACATGCAACCAAAGTAGTGGAGCAAGAAAAATTTTTATCAAAGATTCTACCCTATCACAAGCATATGGTATTGTTAGATTCCATTATCCTCAACTTACATTCCTAATACAAAACCTACCTTCGCAAACCTGCACAATAGACCTTGATTCCCAAAAACAAGAAGCAACACATTATATTTGGGAACGATATAACAATAATAAGCAAAATTATGAGGTATTTTTTGATACGTTTATCCAGAACGCAGACCGCTTATGGGTAATTCACAATCAGAACACACAAAAAAGTATCCTCATTTTTCATGCAAAAGGCAAAGATACAGAAGTGATTATACAATACATTGGAATAAGAAGTTAATACCTAAAAACTTTCAAGACAGCATGCTTTTAACTTAAATTTTTAAATAATTAATAAATATTCCGTAATTCTTTTTTTTGGTAGAATGCTTTTACTTAAATTTAAGTTAGGATAATGTTATGCGATTTACACTGGTTACAAAAGCAATATTAAGTATTACCACTACATGCCTAATTGGTTTTATTGTTTTTGGTTTTTTACAATATTCGTATATCAAAGATGAGGTATTTCATGAAAATTTCTTAGAATATCAAGATAAATTAAACTCCATAGATTCTATTCTTAATTCATATTTACATGAAAAGCAGTATATGGTTATACAACTCGCAAAAAATATAGTACACTATATTTATGATGAAGAGCGAATTGGAAATGAACTCTACTTATTAAAAGAAACTGGTGGATTTAATCTTGCTTATTTAGGAGTTTTAGAAACAGGTAGAATGTTAAGAAGTAATGGTAACCACGTTTTTCCACAGTCTGGATATGACCCACGAAAAAGAGATTGGTTTATTATAACAAAAAGTAAAAATAAAGATACAGTTTTGGGTGATGCGTGGATTTCTGCAAGCAATAAGGTACCAACTTTTGGTTTTGGTTCACCAATTTATATCAATAACCAATTCTATGGCATACTTGCTGCAGACATTGCATTGCGACCACTTAATAATTACATAGCACAAGCAATTACTAATAACTACAATAATTTCAGTATCATAGGGATAGATTCTCAAAACAAAATTGTACTTAGCAATCAAGAGCATGATGTTTTCTCTACCAATGCACTATCCAAACAACTTTTAAACATCAAGTCTCAAAATAAATTTGTAGAATTGGATAATAATTTTGTAATTTGTCGCATTAATGATTTAACAAATTGGAATATCTGCATACTAGCAGATAAGCAAATAATATATGATAAAATTAAAAAAGATATTATTTCTTTTTCTATTAAATTTTGTATCTTTATTATCATTTTAATGACAGTAATGAATATTATTATGAGAATAATAATTGCCCCTCTTACACCAATCAAAGAAGCTATTATTGACTTCTTTGATTATCTTCATGCTAAAACCACACATATACGAGATATTCATATAAATACAAAAGACGAATTCGGTGAAATAGCAAAAGTCTTACACACAAACATTATAAAATCACAACAAAACTTTGAGAAAGATAAGGCAGTGGTACAGGGAGCACTTAATGCCTTAAGTCAAGCTAAAGAAGGTAATTTTACAGTAACCATAACACAAATTGCTGCAAATTCACAGCTCAATGAATTAAAACAATACATTAATGATACCCTACAAACAATTGCACATTCTTTTCAATCCATTACACAAACTTTAGATATCCTTAAAAATAATGATTTTACACATAGGGCTATGGAAGGTAACGCAAAAGGTGCTTTTTTGAACGTATTGAGTGGCATTAACGGACTTGGTAACTCTTTACAAGTCATGTTACAAACTTCTTCAAATTTTGCTGATTCTCTCAATGAGCAAAGTTCGGAATTAGAACAAGTAGTAACAAATCTCACACAAGTAAGCGATACACAAGCAAGCTCTTTAGAACAAACAGCCACAGCAGTAGAACAAATCACTTCTTCTATGCAAAGTGTGAGTGGTAGAACTAATGAAGTGATAGGACAA
>CASFZH010000024.1 GCA_949299115.1 uncultured Helicobacter sp.
ATGGAATCTTGTATGACATTTCATCATCTCATCAATAATCATAAATCTACGTAGCTTGTTTTCGATTCACTACTAACATGAGAGTCTAAACCTTGTATGTTAATTGTCTATGCCTACTCTTGGGACTTAAGCTGGAAGTTAGCAAACTGACTGATAGATATATTGAATCTATGTGGGCAGAAAATATACAATAATTTTTATAAATTTTTATCTACGTTTTACTTAATCGTTTTTTTTTTTTTGTAGAATTAGTCTCTTTTATTTTCTTCTACGATTAATTTTAAGACATAATGAAAGGTATTTATGACAAATATTAGTGCGAAACGTGTTTTTTCAATCTTGGGAGTAGGGTATTCAATCTTTTTTATTATTATCCTTGCCATCTCATTATTTGCTATATATGAAATTAATAGAATTGATTCTGAATTGCAACAAATCAACTATGTTAATTCAGCTAAACAGCGGGTAGCAATCAACTTCAGAGGAAGTGTGCATGACCGCTCGATTGGTATTAGAGATGTTGTTTTATATAAAGATGGTGATGCCGAAACCTTAACAGAAATCATTAATTTATTTTATAAATTAGATAAAGATTATACAAATGCTAGAGATGTGATGAAAAAAGACTTTGAAACTAAATTTCTTTTAGATAATACAGAACAAGAAATATTAGGAAGAATCGATGCAATCGATACGAAAGCAAAGCCAATATTAGAAAAAATCATTCACGCAAAAGTACAGAATGATTCTAATGATATGCAATCCCTAAACTTAGTTAAACCGATATTTGTAGAATGGCTAAAAACTATAAATGAATTTATTGATTATGAGGAAAGGAAGAATCAAAATATTACTCCTAAAGTAGAAAAAATTGTTGATACATTTGAAGTATTATTAATTTGTGGCATTATTTTATCTATTATTCTTGGTGCTACACTTGGATTTTATATTTTTACAATTTTTGATACAGTGAATCAAACATCAAAGGCTATGTTAGAAATTGCAAATGGGAATCTGCAATATAGAATTCCCCAAAAAGTCGAATTTGGTATGTTAGGAAACGTTGTAAAAATGCGAGACGAATTACGAAAAACCATAGCAAATATTTTAGAATCATCAGACAATATTGTTCTGAATACGAAATCAGTGGCAGACTTAACCAATAATGTTAGAGATACCTCATCACAACAAAATGAAAATGCCAATCTTACAGGACAACAAATTGAAAAAGTAGTCCACGATATTTCAACCATAGTTGAAAAAGCAAAGCAAACAGAGGAAAACTCAAAGCAAACCTTAACAATTATAGAAAATAGTCAAGATAGCATCAATAATGCTTGTGAAATTATGAATGGCATCAATGATCTTGTGCAACAATCTAATGATAAAATCACTACTCTTCAGCAGCAATCACAAGATATTGGTGGCTCTATCGGATTAATTTCAGACATAGCAGACCAAACAAACTTATTAGCTCTTAATGCAGCCATTGAATCAGCAAGAGCAGGAGAACATGGACGTGGCTTTGCAGTTGTGGCAGATGAGGTGCGGAAATTAGCCGAGAGAACTTCACAGGCTACACGTCAAATTACTTTAACTATCCAAGCAGTGCAGCAACAAAGCAACGAAGCTGTAGAAGTAATACATCAAATAATCCCAAATGTAGATAATGGATTGCAATCCATGCAAACAATTCTCACTCTATTACAGCAAATCAAACAACAAGCCAATAATTCATTTGACAATGCTAAAGAGGTGAGCTTACATTCTCATCAACAAAATGTTGATATGGAATCTGTCGCTACTGATATTACTAAAATGATAGATATGTCGAATATAAATCTTAAGATGATTGAACAAACAAGCACGGCAATGAAAAATCTTGAGGCAATTGCTGAAGGATTAAAGCATAATACTTCATGTTTTAAATTGAACGCATGTTGATTTTATAATTCTAGAGTTGATTTTATATCTATATATGAAAAACTTTATATATAAAAACATATTAGTTATGTTACTCCAAATTTTTTATTATTTCTTTTATTTTACAATGTAATTCTGCTCAATATTTATAAAACTATGAATTGAAATAAAGCTTATGGGTGTACCCATAAAGCATTTTAAAGGAAGATAATGTGAAAGAATGTTCTTAATTTAACCCAAAACTATTAAAAAGGAAGACCTTTTATAAAGAACATTGTAATCAGTGTTTGAATTGATTACAATGAAATAATAGCATAGGAAATCTTAAACTTTTATTAAAATAATAATAATTACTAATTTTTTATAAAATTTTATAAAAATATAAAAAGCATTATCATAATTGTAAACTTAACTAATATGCTAATATAGCGACAATGCCTATATTGTACCATGTCAATATAAAGCAATGCAATGATTGATTAAGGTGGTCAATCACACTATTGTGCTATTATAATCTTTGTGTTATTATAATGATGCTTCTATGCTATTTTATTGAAAAAGGGATACAATGATTTGTGTGTTTGATATTGAAAGCATTCCAGATACAGCATTATTGCGTGAGATATATCATTACACAGGAAGTGATTATGAAATATGTGAACAAGCATTTCTTGCACAAAAAGCGATAAGTGGTAGCGAATTTCTTCCTTTAAGCTTTCACAAAATTATTTCAATAGCAAGTGTTTTAGCAGATGATTTTGGGAATTTTATAAAAGTAGGACATTTTGCAAAAAATGCAACATTACAAACAAGAGAAGAAACTTTACTCAGTGAATTTAGCACATTTCTCAATAAACAAACACCACGTCTTGTGAGCTTTAACGGTCGAGGCTTTGATATGCCTGTGATTGGAATACGTGCATTAAAATACAATATTAATCTTTTTGGATATTATGAGATAGAGAATCAACAACTTGGTAAAAATAAATGGGAAAATTATCGCCAAAGATATAGTGAAAGATTCCATCTTGATTTATATGATACACTTGGTAATTATGGGGCTACAAAAGGTTTCAATCTTGATTCTCTTTGTAAAATGGCTGGAATCATGGGAAAACATGAGATAAGTGGACATCAAGTTTATGAATTAATCTTTCAGCATAATGATTTACAAAAAGTAGATTCATATTGTGAAAGCGACGTGTTGAATACCTATTGGCTTTTTTTAAAGTTTGAATTAACACGAGGTATGATAACCATGCAAGATTATCTACTTAATCTCACAAAGATGAAAGATTCCATACCGCCTAATGCACAATACAAAAATGCCCTAACAGAATCTTTAGAAAATGAGCTTAAAAAATACCAAGAGTTGAGAGAGTGAGATTTTTATTCTCCTTACTTAGATAAAAAGCCATTGCAATATTTGATTCTATACAATACGATTCTAAAGACTACATAAAATAATACAACCTAAGATTTTCTAAAAAGAGAATGCCTTTCATAGCTTGTCCTCTTCTAGCCATAGGTAAAAGAATATAACTTTCTAAAAAGATAGTAATGCTAAGATGAAATAGATTGCATATAGTTATAAGTATCCTGTGGTATCCCATCATGATTCAAGCATGAAATCCACACAGCTTATTTTTGTTTTATAATGATAGTGCCGACATGTGCTATTTCAGCTAATGTGGATTACTATGATTTGTAAAACAGAGCTTTGTTATAGCATTAAGGATTTTTGGGGGTATTAGAGATTCTAAAAATTGTGTTTCAAATGTATTCTAAGCATGAAAAATTATAAATCATTATTTTTGGAATCTATTCTTGTTGCATTGTATTTGTATATCATCTTTTTGAGATTCTAAAAGGTTTTGCAAAGCGGTGCGGTGGATGTGTTCTTTGTCGCTTTCTTTGATATGGGATATGTCCTCTAAGTATTTTTGTAATGTCTCTTGCTTGGTTTTCTGCATAACACTTCCTAATAATAATCTTGCAATATAACAATTTTTCTTGCTATTTTGAATTGGTTGATTCCCCCCCCCCCCCTTTGACTTAGAGTAGCTCTCATTCTTTATAATTCTATAAAGATTTGAGAATCCAATATTGTGCTATCACTTACATAGGACAGATTTAGATTGGATTTTTAAAAAATACAAGGAGCAATTATGAATGTTTTTGAAAAAGATTTAGCAGGAATGCCGCTAGATGGCAGAGATCCAGAAGTAGCCCCAATCATCGAAGTTATTAAACAAACCCAAAGGATAGTCGCAAGGCTTAATAGTGGTGTATATAGTGAAGAAGAGGTGCGGGATTTCTTGGCACAAATCACAGGGAGGGCGATAGATTCTACCCTATGGCTTATCCCGCCTTTTTACACAGACTTTGGGCGTAATATCCATTTTGGCAAAAATGTCTTTGTCAATTCTGCTTGCACCTTTATGGATAGGGGTGGAATCTATATCGATGATGAGGTATTTATCGGTCCTAAGGTCAATCTCATTACTATTAATCATGATATCAATCCTTATAACCGCAATACGACTATTTGTAAGCCCATACATATAGAAAAACGCGTGTGGATAGGCGTGGCAGCGACTATTTTGCCCGGAGTAAGGATAGGAGAAAATTCTATCATAGGAGCGAATGCTGTGGTTACCAAAGATGTGCCGAGTAATACCATTGTGGGAGGAAATCCTGCTAGAATCATACAACACATTGACATAGAGAAATACAAACGATTCTAAAAACCTCTTAAGGAGATACGATGCCGCTTATCATTTATACTACCGCACCAAATAAAAAAGAAGCAAAGAATCTTGCCAAAAAGCTCTGCAAGAGAAACCTTGCTGCTTGTGTGCAAATTAGCAAAATACGCAGTGTCTATGTATGGCAAAATGTCTTGCAAGATGAAAAGGAGTTAAGCCTTACAATCAAAACAACACAAAGATTCTATAAAAAAATATGCAAATTCTTACGCAAGCACCACTCCTATGAAGTGCCAGAGATTATCGCCATAAAGCCTCGCAAGGTAGAAAAGCACTACAAAAAGTGGCTTGGGGAAGTATTGCAGCGTTATTCATCTTAACTTTTTAGCTCTGCTAAAGAAAATGAAATATGGGCTAATGATTCTAGCTTACAGATTCGGTATTTGGAGCTTTTAGAGAAATAATATAATTTTGATATAATACAAGCTTCTATATGTCATGCAAATTGAGGACATAAATGTGGACAATACAAGATGAGATAGCCTTTTTTTGAAAATGCCTTACAAGGCGGCTTTGCTACTAAAAAAGATATATTTTATGAGATTGACAAAAAATATCTAGCCTATATTCCAAAAGACATAAAACAAAATATTCCAACATTGCAAAGTCGTAATGCCTTAATAGGAAGCTATACAGAAACTTGGTGTCAAAGACTCTTAGAGCCTGTGGCTAAGAAATTTGGACTTTTTGCTCTTAATGGCGTAATTTGTGAGAAATTGGACTTATAAAAAGCTCAAGAGTTATTTGATTTTTAGAGGAACTATATGGAAAAATATAATGTAAGGATTTTTTATTCTATGTATTGCGAATATGAAATAGAAGCACAAAATGAAGAAGAAGCGATACTTCAAGCTAAAAATTTTGAGATAGATTCAAAAGAAATAATAGCAAATTTGGAATCTTGGGAAGAAGCCGATGAAGCAACACAAGTAAGAGAGTAAAATAGGTGCTTTATAATAAGGAGCTAAAAAATGACCTTTATTGATTTTTGCTCTGGCATTGGCGGTGGTAGGCTTGGCTTGGAGCTTAATGGCTTAAAATGTCTTGGTTTTAGCGAAATCGATAAAGAGGCTATAAGAACTTACAAAAGTTTTTTTGATACTCAAAGTGAAATAGAATTTGGGGATTTAACCAAGATAAATCCTATAAGCTTACCAAATTTTGATGTGCTAATTTCTGGTTTTCCCTGTCAAAGCTTTAGCATAGTAGGGAAAAGAGAGGGCTTGAAAAATAAAGAAAAAGGGCAAATCATTTTCTATCTAGCAGAAATTTTAAAGGCAAAAAAACCCAAAGCTTTTATCTTGGAAAATGTCAAAGGGCTTGTAAATCACAACAAGGGCGAAACTCTAAAAGAGATTCTAAGGCTTTTAGAATCCTGTGGCTACAATGTAAGCTTTAAGGTGCTAAATAGTCTTGATTTTGGTTTAGCACACAGTAGAGAGAGAATATATTTTGTGGGGTTAAAAACTAATAGCAAAAAGAGCTTTTCTTTTGAAATAAAAAGCGATTTTGTAGCAAAAGAAGCAAGGTTACAAGATTTTTTAAAACCACAAAAAGAAAATATTTTTAGCACAGATTCCGCCTCTTATCAAACCTTTTTGAAGTTTTTAGAAAACAAATACAACAGAAGTAAATTTAATTTACAAGAAATTCTAAAACAAGATTTTTTGGTGCTTGATACAAGACAGAGTGATTTAAGACTTTATAAAAATAAGATTCCAACATTAAGGCGAGATAGGCAAGGATTATTTTATGTATATCAAAATAATTTATATAAATTAAGTGCTTTGGAGGCATTAAATTTGCAAGGTTTTAACAAGATAAAAAATTTAAATGAAAAGATAGAGAATCTAAAGACTAGCGATATTTTAAGACAATGCGGTAATGCAATGAGTGTAAATGTTATAGAATCTATTGCTAATAATTTATTAAAATATTGCAAGGAATTATAATGGATAAAGTAGAATTAGGCTCAAGGACTGCAAAAGAGGGCTTTAAAAATGAAAGTTTCGTAGTAGAAATTTTTAATAATTGGAAGAATGAAGTTTTAGCACAAGAGTGGCTAAAAGCTATGGGATATAATTTAAGCGAGATAGAAAATGTCAATGCTACTAAAATCAAAGGTTCTTTTAAAACTGATGTGCAGGTTGTGATTTTAGTGCAAATCAAACTTCAAAAACTACAAGATGTGCAAAATATCCAAGTAAAACTAGCCTCAAATCCACAAGGCTTTAATCAAATTGATAAAAGGTGGCTAGAATCTTATAAAGGATTATGGAATATTCCTAGCGATATTTATAAGATTTTACAGTATTTTGTGGGCGAGATTCCTCCAAAGATAGCAAATCCAAAAGATACAAGGCGAATGTTTTTTAATGAATTTAGTATTAGCGAACAAGAAAAGATTTTACAATATTTTAGGCAAAATCAAGCATTAATAATCAATGATATACTAAAAGGTAGAGGACAATTTGCTAGTGAGTGGTTTTTGGTAATTTTGAGATTAGAATCTTTGCAGTGGGTTTTAAAGCCCATTAATGAAGTGATTAATTTTTATAGCGGTGAGGTAGAATTTAGCCCTAAAGGAAGCTTAAAAATAGGAAAAATCACTATGCAAAGAAAGGGCGGAGATGGTGGCAGAGATACTGCTAAAATGCTACAATTTAAAATAAATCCTTGCGAATTATTTAAGCTCTAAAGAATTTTTATAAAATACCTTAGCAAAAGAGCTTACAATGCAGTCTTACAAATATCTTAATGATTCTAAGATGCTAACCACAGAATCCCTAAAACACAATCTCATCAAAAAGAATAAAATAGAATCAATATCTCATAAGAATAAGACTCTATCTTTTTCACAAAGCAAGAATGATAAACAATCACTTTTTATTGATACTCTCTCTCCTAATGATATAGCTCCCTCTATTGATATTACATTTTTAGACCCACCCTATAATTCAAGACAATATAGTAGATTCTATCACTTACTAGAAACACTCACACTCAATACCAAACCAAAGCTCTATGGCATAGCTAAAAAGCCAGAAGTAAATAATATGAGTGAATATTGTAAGGTAGGTGCTAAAGAAGCCCTCAAAGATTTATTAGATTCTCTTAAAACTTACACAAGATATATAGTGATGACATATAATAATACAAATAGTGCGAATGCAAGAAGCAATACAAGAATAAGCCTTAGTGAAATACAAAGCCTCCTTACTACACTTGGCACAACTCATACACACGAATACAACTATAAAGCCTTTAGTTCAGGTAAAACTAATACAAAGAAAAACTTTAAAGAGCACAAAGAATATGTCTTTGTGTGTGAGGTAGAAGTTTAGACACAGAACACTTTTACATTTCTGTATTATACTCTAACTTTTTTATCACCCTAGCAGGATTGCCGCCTACTATGACATTAGCAGGCACATCTTTAGTTACCACACTGCCTGCGGCGATTATGGAGTTATCACCTATGCTCACACCCGGGCATATCGTTACATTTATCCCTATCCACACTCTAGAGCCGATTTTCACGCCTTTACAAAAGGTGGCTTGACGGTTATAAGGATTAAAATCGTGATTAATGCTTGTGATATTACATTTTGGTCCTATAAAAACATCGTCGCCTATTTCTATTCCACCTCTATCCATAAAGGTGCAGTTTTGTTGCAAAAGGAAGTTTTTGCCCACTTTAATATTGCGTCCAAAATCCACATTAAAAGGCGGCATTATCCACGCATTGCCCTCTAGCTTAGAATCTATGATCTGCTCAAAGATTGCCTTTGCCTCCTCCTCTCTATGCCATTTGCTATTTAGCTCAAAGCATAGAGCCTGTGTCTTGCTAATAATCTCATAAATCTTACTAAACTCTGGGTCATTCATATCTACTAATGCCCCGCTTTTATCTTTTTCAAAAATGCTCATGTGTTGCTCCTTTTTGGGTTTTAAGAATCTAAATCTAGCTAATGGCTCTGCTGTGATTTAAGATTCTCTACATTTGGAAGTATAAAGAATGAGAGCTACTCTAAGTCAAGGCAGAATCACTATAATATTACAAAATGCTATACTATTATAAAAATAGGAAAATGTTTTAGCAATTTATATTTTGCTGGGCTCGGGATTTTGCAATAATAAGGACAAAATGAAAGATAGAGCGATGAAATATAACATAATAGCATTTGTATCTATGTTATACGTTTTTGGGCTTGGTATGCCCCGCGAATTCCAAAGATTCTATCCCTAATACCCTAAGATTATAGAATCTAGCACACAAAAGGCTATAATGACAGAAGGCTGGAGCTTGCGAAGATATATAGAGTATCTACAAGACGGCAGATAATGGGAATCTTAAAAATGTCTACACAGCCCTTTGACAAAAGTTGGGGTTAGAGGAGATGTGGATACAAAGTATAACAAAACAGGCGTACGTGCTATAAACTGCTAAAGCCTAGTGCGATAGAGGATTTCTATCAAGGCAGAGCATTCTGTATTGGAGATTTAAAGAATATATGTGCCGATTAACTTTGCCTTTAGCAAAGATTCTCTCTATTGAGCGTAACTACTGGGGCACCGAAGCATTTAGATTCACACTACAAGAAATAGACAAAGGCAAAACCATCATCACAGAATCTGGAGTGCAGATTAGGGGTCATTAAGCAATCTTAAACATAGTCTGCCTTAAGACATCATAGAAAAGCATCGGGCTTGATTTATAAAGAGAGGGGCTTTGACTTTGCTAAATTAGTTTGTAAAGTGAGCTGGCAGTGAATTTATAAGTATTTGCAAAGGCTACGCTAGGACTACAAGAGGGCTTACACAAGAGAAAATATCAAAGCAAACTCATGTGTGAGAATCTCAAAGGCTTGTAGTGATTAAGTGAAATTAAGAGGTAGCTTAGTTGCCTAGCATTCAAATGTATGCCATTGCGAATCACACTCAAAGACAATGTGAAATAATGCTATAATTAATAGCAAAATAATAATAGTAAAGAGTGATTGGGACAAAATGAATATTGTGAGACTACAACAAAGATTTGAATTTTTTCAAAGGGCGTTTTTAAATCTCGATGAAGTGAAGCAGTGTGAGCAAAGAGCTTTTTCAAATCTTGAAAAAGAGGGTATTATACAAAGGTTTGAGATAGCTATCGAGCTTTCTTGGAAAGTCATAAAGGACTTTTTGCAAAATGAGGGCTTTGCTATAAAAAGCCCAAAAGAGAGTATGCGTCAGGCTTTTGCGTATGGACTTATACAAGACTGCGAGGCTTGGCTAGAGGCTTTAGATATGCGAAATATCACAAGCCATACCTATACACAAGCAGAACTTGATAAAAACGTCGCTTATATTTTGGAATCTTTTTATCCATTGATACAAAAACTCTATCTTACGCTCCAAAACTCCACCTCACACTTAAGGTAAAATATGCAATATGGACTAGAGATAAGACATTTACAAACACTTAAGGAGATTCTAATGCCTCACACACAAATCACAAATGCCCTGCTTTTTGGCTCACGAGTTTTAGGTACATATAGCTTTACAAGCGATGTAGATATAGCCTTAAAGGGTGATATAAACATAAGACTTATAGCAAAACTTAAAGGTGATTTTGCAGATTCTGCTTTACCATTTTTTGTGGATATTGTGAATTATGCTTTGGCACATGAGGAGTTAAAAAAGCATATTGATACAAAAGGTGTGGAATTGTATGCGAGAGATATGGGCTGAATTTATGAATTTTACAGAATTTTGAAGGCACAGATTAAGTGCATAAAATAAGTGGGGGGATATGCTTCGCTATAGCTATGCCACATTCATATAATGTATGACAAATCATAACAAATGTAATATGGTGATGAACAAATAATAGCAAAACGCATTATGTCTCTTTACGGTTAAAATACAAAGGGCATTATAATAAGCTTTGGATTACAATGAAGTAAGTATAAGAATCTAAGTTCTATTATAAATCTCTGCTTGGTAGGTAGCAGGGATTAAAGATTTTTAGAATCATGGTAGCACAAAGACTTTTAAAAAGTAGATTCTAATTTATAGTCAAGCACCTTATTTAAACTTTCACATAAAAATATAAATTATCAAACAAAAAAGATAGAATCTATGGAAGCATTGATAACAAATCAAAACCCTAACTAATACAATACAAGAAATAAAGATTGTTAATGAAGGCAAGTGGGTTAGATGTGTAAAAATCGCAATGTACAAAACTACATAAAGTTTTCAATACGAGAGATTCTCGTAATATAGACACACAGCACAGAAACCTTACAAAACTTAGAATCCAACACTATCTCTATAACCAATGTATTGAGCTTTTTAGAATCTCTGCCAGATTGTAGTATTGATTTAGATATAATCGACCCACCTTATAATCTCAAAGTTGCCTCTTGGGATAGCTTAAAGATAAAAAGAGCTTTTAGTTTAGCTTTGCAATGGTTTATACAAAAAATAACAATATAACCATAGTTACAATTGCATTCTATTGTAAAGTTAGACAAATCTAGCTGCCCTGGAATCTAACGCCTACAGCATACAAAAAGGCATTAAATAGAGGCGAACTTAATGTGATGTATATTTCTTAATTATAAGCATGAGTTATCATTTGCCATTCCAACGTCTATAGAGATTATGTGGAATTTGGAGTATGTCAAAGTACCGACCGATAAAAAAATCATGCAATGATTCTAAATTATGGATACCACTATAATATCCAGCAATCGGTGGTGCAATAAAAACTCCCTGTATTGCTAGCTTTTGCATATTTTCAAGCAATACAGCACTTAATGGCATTTCACGAATGCTAAGTATCAATGTTCGTTTTTCTTTCAAACATATTGCACCAATACGAGTCAAAAGATTGTCCTGCAATCCATTGGCGATACATGAGAGAGTGTGGCTACTTGTGGGTAAAATAATACACGATTCAAATACAAAGCTACCACTTGCAAGTTTGCTTGTAATGCTATTTTCAATAATGAGATTTTGATTACGTAATTTTCGAATTTCAGCAATGAGATTCAGTCCTTTTTCTGCTTTACAAACAATTTTTGCATTGTTGCTTGGCACAACATATAATATATAATCTTTTGGGAATCTTTTGATAAAGTGAAAACTTAGCTCTAGTGAGCTACCACCACTAATTCCCAATACAAAACTGCGTTCATTACAACAATGATTAGCTGATTTTTTATATTGCTGCCACATATATAGCCTTCTATCTCATTTATAATTCAAATTATAATATAGAATAGATTCTAAACCACATAGAGTAAAATTTACGTAATATTCAAATGCGGGACACTATTGTAGTTATTTATAATATAAATCTTACACATAATCCCTCTTTTTTATTGCGTTTACTAAAGAATTCAAGTTTTGCGTTATGAATTTTTGCGATTTCTTTTACAATAAATAGTCCCAATCCTAAAGCATGATTAGTATGTTTAGCGTCTTTGCCTTGATAAAATTTTTTGGCAAGTTCTTTTATTTCTGATTTCTCTACACCATTGCCATCATCAATAACCTCAAAATATTTATCTTTTATCCGCACAATGATTTCAGAATCAGCATATTTAAGGGCATTATAAATCAAGTTGTTCAAAACTTGTTCAATGAGGATTCTATCTGCAAAAATTTCTCTATCATTTCCCTCTAAAATAATTTTCTTTTGTGTATATACATTTTTTAGTAAATATCCTTTAAACCCATCGATAACTTCCTCGCATAATGATTGCAATGAAAATTTCTCCATTTTTATTGTAATCACACTATGTTCTAAACTCTGACTAAGCGTAAGCTTATTCAAAAGGGCATTAATTTTCTTTCCATATACCATAATTCTATTGAGTAATTTACTTCGCAATGTTACATCAAGATTTGGCTGCATTACAAGAGTTTCAGCACTTGCTTGAATAATACTAAGTGGATTTTTGATTTCATGTGAAATTGTTGAAAGTAATTGTGTGTTTTGTATATTTTTTTCATGCAATTTTCTTATGCGTTTACGCATTTTATTTTGTCTTTTTTGCATAATTTCGCTTAAAGTCTCTAATTCATGTATGTAAGGATTGTTGTCTTTTTTCAATATTTTAAAACTAATGGCTTCAAAATCCGAATGTGCAAGTGCCTTTAATGTTTCCTTTGTGGAATCTATGGTATTATTTTTTGAGGCTACTTTTTTGCTTAATAAAGCATTAAGGGTTATGATAAAACCTAAGGTATTTGCGATAATGGCAAATTCATCATACTCCAATAATATAAAAAAAATGCCAATAACAAAACAAATACAAGCTACTAACATAACTTATAACCTTCATTCCTCACAGTTTTGATTGTAATGTCTTTAATCTCTTTTTCAATTTTCTTTCGTAGTCTTTTAATAGCTACATTGACGCTATTTTCTTGATGTTTTTCCGTTTCACGCCAAGCATTTTTTAGCAAAAACTCCCTACTTAAAGCTTTTCCTGCATTTTGCATAAAGCACTGCATAATTCGTGTTTCCAACGAGCTAAGCTGTATGTTAATATTTTCTAAAGATAATTCTTTGGTACTCACTTCAAGAGTAATATTTTTATACTTAATAATGTTTCTTATCATATCTTTTTTATAACGTCTTAAAACTGCTTGAATACGTGCAACAAGCTCTTCAAAATTAAAAGGTTTTGTAATATAATCATCGGCATAATGTAATCCAAATACTCTATCTGTTGGTAAAGAAAGAGCACTTATTATAATAATTGGAATATCATAACCAGAATCTTTAATTTCTTTAATAAATTCTATTCCATCTTCTGCAATAAGATTTCTATCTATTAAAATAAGAGAAATGTGTTCTTTTTGTAAAAAACGTTTTGCCATGGTTGTGTTAAGACAACCAACAATCTCATAACCACTTGTATTTAGTGCTATATTGAGATTCATTTCTATAAGGTCAAGTAAATCTTCTTCGTCATCAATACATAAAATAACTTCATTCATTCTTATCCTCTTAATATGCACTTTTATGCAATTATATCAAAATGCACTAGATTGTAGAGAGACTTTTAGAAAAATAGACTTTATATGACAGATAAATGATAGATTGTTTGCACTTAATCTTTTAATTAGAAAATAGTAAGAATCTCATATCCCACGATTTACTATTGACAATCTTTGATTCTAAAATGAATAAAAACATGTGATTTAGTTATCACATGCTATTTGATTGCTATCATATTTCATTTGGCATACTTTAGAGTAGTATTTTTGAGATTGTTTTGTATCCCCATTATATTGAAATATTTGTCCCAGTCGCACACATGCCTCAACTACAATTTCCTCTTTTTTTTCAACATTAAGCGGACATGCGAGCATATAGAGTTCTTTTGCTCTATTGATATTGCTAGATATGCCAGAACCATTTTCTAACATTCTTGCTTGACCAAAATATCCTAATGGAGTCTGCGAAAGCTTATAGATTTCTAAAGCCTTAGAGTAATCTTTTTTTACACCTAAACCATATTCATATAAATATCCAAGATAATAATAATCACTTGAAAATTCATTTGTATATATAATCTTGTAGGTGTCAATGACTTTTTGATAGCTTTGTGTATAAAAATATGCTTCAACCAACATATTAAGCAATACACTATTAGTGTATGGTAGCGATTCTAATACTTCAATAACTTTTTTATATTCTTTATTTGATAGTGCCTGTTGCATTCTTGTTATACAAAATACTTGTGTTTCTTGTGTATTGTCTCCATATCTACATAAAAGTTCTTGCAAAACCTCATTATGCGTGTTAATGAAATCCCTATACGCATAGATTTTATGACATGCATCAAGAACATGATGCTTGCAAGATTCTATGTAAAGACTGGCTATACTATTTTTTAATTGATTAGCTTTTACATCATTTGTACTGTCAATATATTGTCGCAAAAAAGTAGAATCAAAGGGCAATGTGATACCGAATTTTTCAATATCCTGTTTATATGTAGAATCGCTATGGAATAGCTCAAGTAGTATAGCAATTTGATAGCAGGCATTATAATTGCCACTTTTACATTCTTGGGTAAGATTCGGATAATCTATAATATGCGAATCACAGTAACCAATCTGCATTTCACATGCTTTATGTTGATAGAATAGAGATTTTGCGTAATTGAGAAATATGTTATCCTGCTTAGATTGTGTCTGCTGATCATATAATTGTGGCTGTGCATAAATCTTTGCAAGTTCGAAATATGCTTTCTCTTTATCTTGAATATTTTGTGAAAGAAGTTTTTCATAGATTTGTATAGCTTTGGATATATTCTGCTTTACTCTATCTCCAGCATAATAAGCTTGAGCAGTTTTGAGACAACTCATTATTGGACTATTTTCTTTATTGCATGCTTTTTGATACCATGAAAATGCTTGTTGAGAATCATGCCTATATGTTTCATACAAATACGCTAGATGTTCGCACGGGCTGCCATCATATTGAGATGTTTGACAAGCATAATGATAAAATTTTATGGCTTTTTCTAAATCACGTTTTACATATTCACCTTTTTCATATCCCATTGCGGCATAATAACAATACGTACCATCGCTTTGATTTTTTATACTCCACATACAAGCCCTTTGTGCAAAGTCCAAAGCTTTTTTTATATTTTTATTAACTCTTTTACCATAATAATACATATCCGCTAATTGAATACAAGCTTCTATGATACCACCTTTACAAGTTTTTTGTAAAAGAGCAATGAGACGTTTCGTATGTTCAAATTTTGGTAAAATACGTAAAGTATAGCAACTTTCCAAATTACCACTTTCACATGCAAGAGATAAAAATTCTACCTTTTGGCTACCCTCTACATTTGCACAAGCATTCATATCATTATGGAGCAAACACTCCTTGGCATTTTTATGAGTTAATAATGTCTCTTCACACATTCTTTTTTCTATATGGCATATTTTTTGTAATACTCGCGCAGACTTAACAAAATCGGTTTTATCTTCTTCATCATCATATAATTTATGCGAACCAGTGTAGTAATGTTGTGTATAATATAGGGCAACTTTAAAACAAGCTATAGAATCATTTTCATTGCACTTTCGTTCTAATGCGTCGATATTCTCAATGATTTCTTGCCGATATTCAGGATATCTATCAATAATTGGACATATCTCATTTCTACCAAGCATACATTCTCTAGTAGTAATATCAAGCGCTAATTCTTTTAATCTCTTGGCTTTTGGTCTGTTTTGCCCTGATGGGATACCATATTCGTAAAAATAACTAAGAATAAGACATGCACGAATATCATTTGCATAACAAGCAGATTCTAAAAGTGGTATAGACTTTTCGTAATATCCTAACACTTTTTGATTATTTGCAGCGACAGTAGAATCTCGTAGTTGAGAGATATTTGTTTGCGATGTGTGTGATTGATTTTTAGTATTTTCTTGCTTTGATTGTTGCTTATCAGAATTACTATGCGATGATTCTTGTATATATGCTAAATTAAATGAATCTAAATCAGGTAATTTTTTATTTTCTATATTCTTTTGTATAACTTTTGTAATATGTGTCATATCATTTTTGTCTTCATGTATATGAGCAAGGATAAGACATGTTTGGTAATCTTTTTTACATGCGTTGTCAAGAATATGAAGTAATTTTTGTCTATATATTAGACTGCTTTTTTTGTCGTTTTCCTCTCTTGCTTGCCATAATAATGCAAGACATGATTGTGTATACCCACTATCACATTGTTGTATCATGTTTGAGCTGTATCCATAAAGGCTAGGTAACATACATAATAATAGCAATACAATTATTTTTTTCACATATATCTCCTATGGGTTAAGTATAGAATCTAAAACTTTTTTGTAACAAAATTTATTGTTATTATAACAAGCCATATTAAAATAATGTCTTGCTTGTTCTTTATCTTTTTTTACACCATCTCCATTTGCATATTTTTCTCCAATAATACCACATACTGCTCTATCATTTTGCATATTATGTTTTTCAGCAAGATGACACGATTCTCTATAATGTGTTATAGTGTCGTCTTGCTGTGTTGCAGAATCTATAAAATGTATTTTAAAAGTTTGGGCATTATGGCATGTTGTATCTGCATTGAGTTCACAAATCTTTTTTAATATGGCATAAATTTCTTGATTTTGGTCATGAGTTCTATTCTGTTGTGATGACAGAATGGTAACGAGGCTGTGGCATGATAAAACATATCCTAAATTACATGATTGTTCATAAAGCGGGATTGCACGTGTGGTATCCTGATATTGAAATTGGATAATGTCTGCTAAAGCCGAACAAGATTCCGCAACCCCTTTTTTACAAGCAGTCATAAGAAAATATTGTGCCTGCACAATGTTTGGTAAAACTCCATACCCTTCATAATAGGCTATACCCAATAGATAGCATGCCTTATAATCCTTATGTTTGCATTGTTGATACATCAGCGTAAAATCTTCTTTGAGTATTGGAAACTCAATATGCGTATTTTGTTTTATACCATTCGCATAAAGAATTGATAGAAATGTGATTAATACGATACCCATACATTTTATTCTGATGTCTTTTGTCAATAAGTAGAATATTTGTTGTATTGCCATATTTTTCCTTGAAATAGAAATAGTGCTATTATAATACAATAACAATTATACAATGTTTATCCTAAGCCACAAAATCACAAAAATATGTTACAATATGAAAATTATATAGTCAATATAATGAGTAACAATAGACCATCGCTATTTATTTCAAATAGCAGTGTATTAAAAATACAATAATCATTTGTTGTTGCAATCTTTAAAGGAATATAATATGAACATAAAACAGCAATTCAAGCAAATCTTAAAACTTCCCCCCCCCCCCCGTCTCTACTATCAAAAGAAAATATCGTAAATGGTGCATAAAGAAAGAAACAAGGCGTAGAAACAAGGAATTAAGACAAGAAGAATATCGCAGAGATAAAGAGTTTCAAGAAATCTGCAATATCCATAAACATGGAATCTTACAATCTTTTCAAAACAATCAAACAATAAGAATTTTATTTTATAATGATGCTGGTAATTGCTGGGATGCTGTGGAACCCCTTGCTTTAGCCTTAAGTCAAGATGAGCGATTTGAGATTATCGTTTTAGCTATGCCCACTGATATGCTAAGTGGAGACTGTTGCGATCTTAATGCCACACAGGCTTTGAGAGAATTTAGTCAAAAGCTTGCCATACCCATTACATATTCGTTAGATTCCACATCACGTATTCAGTGTGTTGTCGGCTTTGATTCACAACTTCAGCCCACACTTTTTCCACAAGACATAATGGCTCATTATTGTTTTATGGCTAGACCCTATGATATTCGTCCACACGGTTGGGGGAATGCAGATATAGCAAAAATATCTAAATTATGTTACATAGAGTATGGTATTTTTAATTTTTCTGCTCATCAAGAATTATGTGATGTAGTTTATAATCCCAAAAATCTATGTTATTATGATTTTATATTTGCCCCTACAACTTTTCATCAATGTGTTATGCAAAAGCAACAAGAATCCTGGGGTTTTACGCAGATTCTTGTTGTGGGTTCATGTAGACTTGAAAAAATTAGAAATACAGACTTTTTCAAACAATCTAATACAACACATAAGCTTACCGTTTGTTATATGCCACGTTGGAATATTCATGATTCTCATAGCACATTTTTTGTATATAAGGATTTGCTATGGACATTGGCAAGAGAGGATAAAATCACGCTGATATGGCGACCTCATCCGCTTATGTATGACGAATATGTTAAACGTCAAAAAATTCTTACACAAGAGCAATGGGATAATTTAATCGCTACACCAAATGTAGTTTTAGATATAAATCCGAGTTATTTTGATTCTTTTAAAAAAGCAGATGTGCTTATTTCGGATACAAGTAGCATGCTTACATATAGCTTTGTAAGTGGTAAACCCACAATCTATACACAAAACATAATGAGTAAAGAGGTAAACAACTGGGCAGCAAAGTGGATATATACGGGCTGCTTTGTAATAAATAATGCAGATTCTCTAAAAGAGCTTTTAGAGAATCTGCAAGAAGAATATCATAACACCATAGCTCCACTGCAGAATCACCATGAGAAAATTCTCAATGAAAACTTCTATTTTCCACAAGATGGCAGTGTGCAACGTATTATCGACATACTTGTAACAGATAGACAAAACACTATAACACGTAGCCAAAAAGGAGAATAATATGCAAAGAATGTCATATTTTCAAGGTATAAAATATAGGCTTCTATCTGTAAGGATTATCGCTAGGGCTTATTTATGGTTAAGTGCCAAATACTATCATTTTTCACCACAGATACACCATGATATACGACATATTGTAGAAAGTGCAAGGAAAAGTGGCTTTAGAATCCAATCTATTTATAAAGATTATGTAGTCGTTGCAAATCAGAATCTTGTATGCCGCTTAAAAGTTGCCTATCCTTGGATTTTTAATGAAGTATTTGTGCTAGAAATCTATAAATTTCATAAACCTCTTGATACAAATCGACAATATATTCTCATTGATATAGGAGCAAATGTGGGATATGCGGCTTTATACTTTGCTACTCAAACATGGTGTAAAGAAGTATTGAGTTTTGAATTATTGCCACAAAATATTGCGGCAATGCAAGAGAATCTTGTCCTTAATGCTTCATATATACAACAAAAAATCACATTATACCCTTATGGATTAGGTAAAATGACAGATACTACGGGGGGGGGGGGGGTAATAATGGCATCTTATTTTGAACACAGGGATGGTATTAGCTCTATGATTGAAGGCTTTTTGCAAAATTATGCTCCAGAAGAAAAGGGTAGAGAAATTCTAACACAATGTGAGATAAGGAGTGCTTCACAAAGTCTCAAGGCATTGCTAGAATCTAGCGATACTCCTATCATTATGAAGATTGATGTTGAGGGAGCAGAATATGAAATCTTTGAAGATATAGCGACACATTATCCCGAAATTTTTGAAAGGGTAGTAAAAATTATTGGCGATACACACTTGGGTTTTGAGCCTTTTTATAATATTGTTCGCCCATTTGGTTTTGAGGTTGCATTCAAACAAGACCAAGAGAATCTCACTTGTCCATTTGAACTAGAGAGAGTAAAGTCATGAAAACTTATGCAATTATCCTAGCAAGTGGCAATGGTTTGCGTTATGGGGGTAGCATACCCAAACAATTTACCAAGATAGCTGGAAAAACTCTCTTAGAGCATACCATAGAGATTTTTGAATTAGCACAAGACATTGATAAAATAATTGTAGTCATATCAAAAGAATATAGAGGTTTTGTCGAAGAGATATTGTTACGACATTCATATAAAAAGATATATAAGATTCTCAATGGTGGGACTAGTAGAAAAGAGAGTTCATACATAGGCATAACAAGCATAGAAGAGAATGATGGCTATGTTTTTATCCATGATTGTGTACGTCCATTTTTGTCCTTAGAAATTATTAGTCGTTGCAAACAAGCCTTGAAAATATATGATGCAGTAGATGTAGCAATCCCTGCTGCTGATACGATTATTGAAATAGATTCTACTAATGTGATTACGCAGATTCCTAAGAGAGAAAATTTAAGACGTGGGCAAACCCCACAATGCTTTAAAATCTCCCTAATCAAAAAGGCTCACGCCCTTTTTAGAGATAACGATGATTTTACTGATGATTGCGGGCTTGTGCTTAAAAGCAAAATGGCACAAATCTTTGTGGTTGAAGGAGCAGAGGAAAATATCAAAATTACGTATCCACAAGATATGGTTGTAGCAGATAAACTTTTACAAATGCGTCAAACAAAAGTACCACAATCACATTTGGAGAATCTTAAGGATAAGGTAGTAGTGTGTTTTGGAGCAAGTAGCGGAATAGGTAAATGTATAGCTCAAATAGCTTTAGACTATGGTGGAATAGTGTGCAAAACTTCATTAAGTTTAGGTTGTGATGTGAGTGATTTTAAAGCGGTTACAGAATATTTCTCCGCAGTTTATAGTCAGCATGGTCGCATAGATTTTGTTATTAATTGTGCAGCGGTGTTGGAGATGGGAAATGTGGAGTGTAGGAATATGATAGACATACAAAAGGAAATCCAAGTGAATTTCTTAGGTTCTATTCATATTGTCAAAGCAGCAATTCCATATCTTTCCAAAAATACTGAAAGCTCCATCGCTCTTTTTACCTCTAGCTCTTATACAAGAGGTAGAGCAATGTATGGTATTTATTCAGCCTGTAAGGCAGCTGTAGTGAATCTTGGGCAAGCATTAAGTGAAGAATTGCGTAGTAAAAATATTAATGTAAATATCATAAATCCTCAACGCACAGCCACACCTATGCGTTATAGAAATTTTGGTAAAGAGTCAAGAGAGAGTTTATTAAGTCCTGATATAGTGGCACTATCAACTCTACATACTCTCTTATCAGATTTGAATGGGCAAGTTATTGATGTCCGACTTGATTCTAAAAACTACTCTATGAATAGAAAGACACAACGGGGGGGGGGGGGTAATCCCTCGAATTTTTATTGTAAACACAAGGAGACATAACCCAAGAAATTATGGTTTTTACAAGTTTCAAAAACTTATTACATGCAAGATACCTCTATTTGGGACTTGTATATGAGAAGAGTTATAACCTTTGGGACATTTGATTTATTTCATTATGGGCATTTGGAAATTTTAAGACGTGCTAAAGAAATTGGGGAATATTTAATTGTTGGGGTATCTTCGGATTCTTTGAATTTTTTAAAAAAGGGGCGTTGTGCTATTTATACACAGCTAGAACGAATGAGTATTGTAGAATCTATAAAATATGTAGATATGGTATTTTGTGAAGAATCACTAGAACTTAAAAGGCAGTATTGTTTACAATACAATGCAGATATTTTAGTTATGGGAAATGATTGGAAAGGAAAGTTTGATAATTTTAAAGACATCTGTAAGGTTGTATATCTTGAGAGGACTCCAAGTATTTCAACTACATCATTAATTGAAAAAATTAGATTCTAAAACCTTATGGTAATTAAGAAAATTTTTAATCAAAATAATAGCAATTTTAGCTTGTAATAATCCATTATTTCATAATTTATAGTTGTATAGTTACTATATGCCATTCATTTTTCCATAGATTCCATAATCTAATCTGTATGTTGGTTTTGCAAGATTCCTGCCATAATTTTGTATGACATGTTTTAACACTGTGTAGTATAATCGAAAATATTTCATTTAAGACCGTTATTGTAACAAATTTTTGCTTTAAGGTTTTTTTGATACAATAATACTCTATAATGATTAGCATCAAAGGAAAATTATGGCACGTATTACACAACTAAGTTTGCAAAAATTACAAGATTCAGTTGATATAGTGGATTTAATATCGCATTATATTGACGTGCGTAAGGTTGGAGCAAACTACATGGCATTGTGTCCATTTCATGATGATAAGACACCTAGTATGTCTATTAGTCAAAGTAAGGGATTATATCATTGTCATGCGTGTGGTGCAAGTGGTGATAGTATTAAGTTTGTTATGGAGTATGAGAGACTTGGTTTTCAAGAAGCAGTGCAACGTGTAGCAGATTTTTTTAATGTAGTTCTTGAATATGAAAACGGTAGTTTTAATAAAAAAAGTGAGCTACTCCCATCATTATCACTTTTTTATCATAATAAGATGTTTCAACATGAGGATATTTTAGAATACCTAGCATCAAGAAAAATTGACAGAGATTCTATTAAAACATTTGAAATAGGTTATAGCGGAGCAAGTTACGAAACATTGAAATTTATAGATGATAATAATTTAAGTCGCAACGAAGCATTAGAATATGGAATCATTACACAAGGACATAATAAGGCATATGCAAAATTTGCCAATCGCATTATATTTCCTATCCATTCTAGTAGTGGAGTAGTAGTTGGTTTTGGTGGGCGTACATTAAGCACAGAAAAAAACATTGCAAAATATCTTAATTCTCCCCAAAGCAAGGTTTTTAATAAATCTAAGATTCTCTATGGTTATCATCTTGCAAAACAGCGTATTTATAAAGAAAAAAGTATCATTGTTTGTGAAGGCTATTTAGACGTGATTATGTTGCATAAAGCGGGCTTTACCAATGCAGTAGCTACATTGGGGACAGCTCTGAATGAAGGACATTTATATCTACTCAATAAAGATAATCCAAAGATTTTTATATGCTATGATGGTGATATTGCAGGCATAAATGCTGCCACTAAGGTTGCTAAATTCTTATCACAATATGGCAAAGATGGTGGGGTTATAGTATTAAAAAATGGACTTGATCCAGCTGATATGATAGCACAAGATAAGATTCACGAGTTTCAAAATGAACTCACGTATGCAAAGCCTTTTGTGGAATTTGTTTTACAAAAAATCATTAGTGATTTTGATTTAAATAATCCTATACAAAAAGAATATGCGTTAAGAACATGTTTAGAATATCTACATTCATTAAGTCCATTTTTGCAAGATTCCTACAAACAAAAATGTGCTATGCTTTTGCAAATAAATCCATCTTACATTACCATAAAATATAATAAAAAAACAGAAAATACAGTTGTATTCCCTACCAACAAGAGTAGCTTTGCTGAAGAAACTATTCTAATCAATATGCTAAATAATAGTCATTATTTCTTTTTTGCTCTTAATTTTTTGGATAAAAAACATTTTCAGCAATATGGGGAAGAATTTGAAATGATTATACAAGGCAAACAAAATCACGATAAAATTCATGCACTTCGTTTTAAAAGCAATGTATCTATTCTAAGTCAAAAGGAGTTTGAAGAACAATTGAGAATTTTATTATTAAAATATGCCCAGAATTTATTGCCACAAATTGCCTACAATCCTCATATACAGCCAGATGTAAAGATGCGAAATATTCATACACTACAAAAAAATATCAAGAGATTACAACAAGGAGAACTTTTTGCTATTTAAATACATAAAGAGATGTCATTGTAAATTATATTGTATTATTTATAATACCGTCATGAATGAGTGTTTACTGTGTTTAAAAATAAAATTCAAGGATAACAAATGTTTCCATTTAGTGATAAAGAATTATTAAAACCTGTATTATCAAGTATTAATAAGGTGCGACCAGTATTGTTGCGAGATGGTGGCGATATTGAGGTCATAAAGATAGAAAATGCACGTGTTTTTGTAAGATTACAAGGAGCATGCCATGGTTGTGCAAGTCGTCATATAACGTTAAAAAATGGTATTGAAGCTACACTGCAAAGAGATATTCATCCAGACATTGAAGTTATTGAAATATAATATACCTGAATATACAATAGCATTGCAATCTACATACGTAGCACACATGAGTGCAATATGTGGCTTATAAAATTATAAAAATTACAAATATTTTGCTATTTTTAGTATTTTGATAACAATAAAATAGCAACACATTTCATAAAAGGATTGAATAGAAAAATATCATAACAAACATAAATGTGATTTATACGTTATTTACATTATAGAATCAGATATTTTGCATTTACCAATTATTTGTAGAGGATAAAAATATTGTTGTGATTCTATCTGATTACAATGGATAATTGTGGTCATGCAATCATCAATATTAAATTTCCACTTTTTCAAGCAGCTTTAAGCTAAACCCGCTTAATGCAGTGTATTCATTCGTTGAATTTCTAGAGCTTAAAAGTCTAAAATTTTCAATTTTCAAAAGACGCAAAATTTGTGCACCAATGCCAAAACTTTTCATATCTCCTTGTGATATGCTATTATCGAGAAAAATAAGATACCCACCACCTTGTTTTAATGTCGCTATACTACGCATAAAATCATCAAATGTATCATTATGCTCTAACAAATCTAAATCTTTTTTTATGATATGAAATTTTATAAGTGGACTTGATATGGCATTTGTTGCATTGGTATCTTGTAGTTTATTGCCAAAAAATTTAAACACACTATGTTGTCTTTCTAAATGGTCAGAGAAAACGCTTTTTTCACATTCTGCACCCAAGAAATAAACTTTTTCTAAGGAGATTCTGTGTACTAGATTCTCATAATTCAAACGATATTGAATAATATCAGAAACATAGAGAATTTTTAGATTATTTTTTTTAGCAAAATCAAGTAAAAATTTATCTTCTCTTTTTGCCATTGTTCCATCTTTTTTCATAATTTCACAAATTACACTAATTGGAGCAACACCTGCTAATTTGCATATATCAACACTTGCTTCAGTGTGTCCTGTTCGCACCAAAACTCCACCTTCTTTTGCAATCAAAGGAAATATATGTCCGGGTCTTACAAAATCACTAGGTTTTGCATTGCTATTGCACATAAGTTTAATGGTCATGTCCCGTTCGAATGCAGAAATACCTGTTCTTGCTCCTTTTGCATCAATAGAAACTGTAAAAGCAGTTTCATGATTACTATCATTATTTTGTACCATTGGCGGTAAATCAAGCTTTTTTGCAATATCATTGGTAATAGAAACACAAATGAGCCCCCTTGCTTCTTGTGCCATAAAGTTGATTTTTTGTGGGGTTGAAAAAATGCCAGCAAATACTAAATCGCCTTCATTCTCTCTGTCTTCATCGTCCATTATTATGATCATTTCACCCTTTTTGATTGATTCTATGGCTTCCTTTACACGTTGATGATACATAAAAAACCTTAATTAAATTTTTACAAAATTATATCAGATTTATTTGACTTTTTATAAAAAAGTATGTATAATTTCCCTCTGAGTTGGGATATCGCCAAGTGGTAAGGCAGTTGGTTTTGGTCCAACCATTCCGAGGTTCGAATCCTTGTATCCCAGCCACTTCTTTATAGAATACTTCACATCTTATTATTGATTAAAGTTTGTCTTTATTACATACTATTTATAGTGTTATTATCGCGGGATAGAGCAGTCAGGTAGCTCGTTGGGCTCATAACCCAAAGGTCGGGGGTTCAAATCCCTCTCCCGCAACCATAGAATATAGATTATAGTTATTCTAACAGCTCCAATAACATCAAAACTTGTGTTCTATAATTAGATAGAATCTCGATTGAGAATATTTTATACACTAATTAGTTCTATTTTTCTAGTAGATACATTCTATCCTGTATTTCATAAATTAATCCATAAAATATTTGCATAACATCTCTATTGTATTGGAATATTTGTCCATTGATGGCAATATAGCTCATTGGATTATCAAACTCACCAAGCTCAATATTCATCAAAACTATTTGTGGCTCTGTCATGTTTTTGTAGTTAATAATAATTCTTGGAGTATTGGGAACTTGTAAATTATTCGGCATAAGTCGAACATCTCTTAATGTTGTAAGAATGCTCCAATATTGGTATGGTTGTAGCGTTAGCAAACTTAAACCATCATCACCACGATAGCATCCTGCCATTACATCTTCTTTTGTTGGATAATAATAAGAGGCATTGCCAATCACACAAATCTCCATAAGCATTGGTGCATCAGGTAAAAAAATATTTCGTAACCCTTGATTCTCTGATTGTAAATAATAATCCAACACATCTGGTAATTCAATGCCATAGACTTGTGGCAAAGGTGGTGGTTCACCCAAAACATGCGTGGAAAGTGAAAAGTCTGGTGCATAAGGTTCGTTTGCATGTAATATATGAAAATATACGAGACTATTTATAATATACATAATTATATAACACCGTTTCATTTCTATCCTTACGCATTAAGAATATAAGAATAATGGGTACAATCGACTATTTTTAGATTAATTGTAATACATTAAGATAATGTGGGGGTGCTAGGAGTGCTGTTTGTTTGCCAATATAAGCAATACAAGATAGAAAAATAAAATATTGTATAAGTGTAATAAAACTGTGATATAATAATAATCATAATTCATTATTTAAGGAAAGACAATGAGTATTGATACTATTAAAACACATATGAATGAACATCATGTAGAAGAATTGAAATCTCTCGTTAATATTTATGGTGGTTTTAAACCACATGCACCAAAACTTATCGATGTTGATAAAAATGGTCTCACCATTCAAGCTGATGGCAAGGAAGTATTTGTGCCTTTTCCTAATATAACTGAAGAAAAAGACTATAAAAATGCCATTATAGCACTTTGTGCAAATATTGAAAAGAGAGATGATGCTGTAAGTGTAGAAATAGAATCTTTTAGAGATGGATTCAATTCGATTATACTCGCTTCGCTTTCTTCTGATAAGAAGCCATGCATTAGTTATTCTCCTTTATTAAAATATCAAGGCAATTATTACTTATATATTAGTGAGGTAGCACAACATTTTGGTAATCTTAAGACAAATCCAGATTGCATGCAAGTTATGTTTATTGAAGATGAAACAAAAACAAAAAGTATTTTAGCCCGCAAAAGATTGGTTTATGATGCTGTTGCAGAATTTTTACCACGTGATAATTTGTTTAATAGTGTTTTTGATAATTTTGAAAATTGTGTTGGAAAAGGTGGTGGCGTATCAACTGTGCGACAAATGCTTGATTTTCACTTAGTAAAAATTCATTTTAAGCAGGGGCGTTTCGTTAAAGGATTTGGACAAGCCTATAATATTAATGAAGAAGGGAAAATAGAACATATTGGTAGCAATAGTATGCCACATGCAATGCCTCATAAAAAATAGCATTTATACATTCCTTAAATTGTAACCCTATATTTTACTAGGGCGGCGATAAGTCGATAGATTTAATAATTTATGATATGTATATAATTTCTTCTGATTCTCTCTATTACAAATTTACCAAAGTTACTATACTATTTTGTCTTGGAAAATTTAATTTTATTTAATTGTATTTAAACATTTTCAAGGATATACATGTCATTAGATTCAAATCACTATATTAGTAAAGAGAATATTTTGAATGAAAAAATAAGCATTATTCAAGGGAAAAATGTTACATTTAGTTACAATAGAGAAAAAATTTTTGATTCTATAAATTTTGATATTTTTCATAAAGAATTTTTAGGAATTATAGGACCAAATGGTGGAGGAAAAACTACATTTATCAAAATTCTACTAGGATTATTAAAAATTGACAAGGGAGAAATATCATATCCAAACCCAATACTGTTTGCCCATAAGAAAGATTTTGGCTATGTGCCTCAAAATACACACATTAATATTAATTTTCCAATTATGGCTATCGAAATTGTAGAAATGGGATTTATGCAAGCTAAAACATTTGGATTTCGTGTAAAAAAGAAACATCGAGAAAAAGCCTTAGAAATTTTGAGCAAATTAGGAATCGAGCATTTAGCATATAAAAAAATTGCGGAACTAAGTGGTGGACAACGTCAAAGAGTCCTCATAGCAAGAGCTATAAGTGGTAATCCTAAGATATTAATTTTAGATGAACCAACATCAAATATTGATGCACAAACTCAATCTGAAATCTATAAATTATTAAAAATGATTAACGAATTTCATACTATAATTACAATCAGTCACGATATTCCCATAACTTTGGAATATGCCTCAAGAGTTTTATATATCAACCGAACGATTCATAGCCATGAAATACCAAGTATTGCTTTGAACAAAAATGGGTATGTTTGTGAAATAGATATTTTTCAACACTTTATACGTATGATTCAAGGAGATAATGATGAATGAATTCGATGTCGCCATCATTGGTGGTGGTGTAAGCGGATGTTGCACGTTTTATACTTTAACTGAATATAGTAATATCAAAAAGATTGCCATTATAGAAAAAGAATCAAAATTGGCTCAAATTAGTTCAAATCATAAAGCAAATTCACAAACAATTCATGATGGTTCTATTGAGACCAACTATACCGCCCAAAAAGCTAGAAAGGTTCGTTTATCAGCACAAAAAGTACGTAATTTTGCATTAAAAGAAGGACTCCAAAATACTATTATTTTTAATATGCAAAAAATAGCAATTGGAGTAGGAGATGTTGAATGTGAATATATAACAAAACGACACGAAGAATTTAAAGAAATATTCCCAGGATTAAAGTTTTACACAAAAGAAGATATTAAAACTCTTGAACCAAAAGTTATTGAGGGACAAAATGGTGGCGATAGACCAGAAAATGTTGTAGCTTCTGGTTTTGATTCGGATTGGTGTGCAATTGATTTCGAATTATTAAGTGAATATTTTGTCAAAAAAGCAAAAGAAAAAAATCCACAAAATGAAGTCTTTTTTAATTTTCATGTCGACCAAATAAAGCAAAAAAATACTGGTTATGCAATCGTATCAAAAGATAGCAAAGAAATATACGCTAAATTCGTATTGGTTGATGCGGGTTCATATTCCTTGCCACTTGCTCAAAGTGCGGGATATGGGTTGGATTTAGGTTGCTTACCAGTTGCTGGAAACTTTTATTTTGCACCAAATGTTCTAAAGGGAAAAGTGTATGGTGTACAGAATCCCAAATTACCATTTGCAGCATTACATGGAGATCCCGATATTGTCGTGAATGGTAAAACGAGGCTTGGTCCAACTGCACTAGCAATGCCAAAATTGGAGAGAGGTAAATATTGGTTTGACAAGCTTAGTCCGGATTTATTAAAGCTTGATATGCATAAAGAGATATTTCAAATTTCTTATGATTTATTCAGAGATTCTGAAATTCGCAATTATGTATTACGAAATATATTTTTTGGTATCCCTTATTTTGGTAAGAAGATGTTTTTAAAAGATGCACAAAAAATCATACCATCTTTGAAACTACATGATATCACATTTGCAAAAGGTTATGGTGAAGTGCGTCCACAAGTGCTTGATAGAACAGCAAAAAAATTAGAAATGGGAGAAAAAAGAATACGCACAGGAAAAGGCTTGACATTCAATATGACACCATCACCAGGTGCTACTTCGTGCTTACAAAATGCTTTTGTAGATTCACAAGAGATTGTTGCATATTTGAATGCAACCTTCGATAAAGAAAGGTTTTTGCAGGAACTTTCACCAGAGGAATTACAATAAATTTATACATTTTTGTTAATTGTGTGTATTTGTAATTCACAGGGAAGCATTATATAATGAGGCAATTTAGTAAATTATTCTCATCTATGTATAGTTATTATTACAAATCATCAAGTTTATGCGATCATCTTAATTGCATAATTATACATTTTTAGTTTTTTTAGGCATGATAGTCGTGTTAAAGTTTTTATATTTGTATTAACATATATATTTTAATTACACAATTTAGACTTATATCATAATTGTATCTCTATGGTTTTTTAGCTAAAATTAAGAGTTTATATGATACCATAATAACATTACAAATTGAGGATAGATATTCATGGAAGAGAGACTTTTTACTTTTGCCGGTCTAATTAGCACAGACCATTCTTTTATTGTAACATTTTATACTATCTTATGTGCATTGATAACAGTGGGGATTAGCATGTTTGCCGTTCGTAAACTACAAGCTGTGCCTACTGGTATGCAAAATTTTTATGAGTGGATAATTGGGGGTATGTTATATATTGGCAAAGACGCATTAGGTGAAAAATTGGCTAGAAAGTATTTTCCTCTAGCCGGAACAATTGGTGTCTTAGTATTTTATTGTAATGTAATTGGTATGATTCCGGGATTTGAAGCTCCAACAGCAAATATCAGCTTTACAATTGTATTAGCGTTGGTTGTATTTTTTTACTACCATTTTGAGGGCATTAGAGCAAATGGGTTTGTAAAATATTTTGGACATTTTGCAGGTCCTATTAAACTGCTTTCACCCCTTTTGTTTCCTATTGAAATCATCTCACATCTTTCACGCATCATTTCTCTATCTTTTCGTTTATTTGGAAATATTCGTGGTGATGACATGTTTTTACTTGTCATGTTGCAGCTTGTTCCATGGATAGTACCTCTTTTACCATTTGGTATTCTCATGTTTATGGCTATTTTACAGGCATTTGTTTTTATGATACTTACGTATGTATATCTTGCAAGTGCTGTTCTATTGGAAGAAGATCATTAAATGTAGTTAATTCTATGAATAAAACAGAAATCAAACGCTTTATAGCCGTTATGGAATTTTTTTACGGTTTTCTTTTCGGCGTTGCTGTTTTTAGTGCAGCTCTTACTTTTTTAATTATTCCATCATTTTTTACGGCAGTACTGTGTGCTGTGTGTGTGTTTACATTTTTCATATTTCTTATGGCAATAGTTCGTTATTGTATTGTACGTATTAAAATTGCTCAACAAACCTTTGAAATGCAATTAGAATCTCATATTTTCCAAGACAAACTTATAAAAACACTCTATCCTAAAGATTCTTTATTAGAAGAGTAAATATCTGTATTACATATTAAATGTGAGAAGCTTTAATTATGCTTAATGGAGAAAAGATAAAATGCTATTTAAGATAATTAAAGCTTTAACATTTATTTTATATCTCATTATTTGCATTGGTTGCAATAAAGGCTGGCAATATATAGAAAAGTCTAGCGACTATGTTTCTTTTGGCATAGATTATCATGATATAGAAAAAATTGTAGATTCCAATGCACAGTCTCTTCTAAGTTCTGATTATGTGAACAAACTGAAAGAAAATAAAATATTAGTGATTTCAGACATTATCAATCAAACACAAGATGATATTGACATAGAAATTTTAAGCAGAAAACTCATGAGAAAAATTGCTCAAAGTCACAAATTCACACTAAGTAATGTAGTAGGTGGTGAAGATATTAGAATAGATACCATGATATATGATTCAAGAAATTTTAATAAGAATGAATATTTCAACCAATATACGACACAAGAAAAAGGCACATTAGTAGCCCCAGAGCTATCATTGAGCGGCAAGTTTATAAGCCGATTGAAATATATTGGTAATATTATCCGCATGGATTACATATTTTTGCTTACACTCACAGATTTAAAAACAGGTAAAGTAGTATGGGATAACGAGGAGATAATATCAAAGGCAATAGATAAACAACATGCAAAGGATTTTTTGGAATCTAAAAAAACACGAAATGTTACATTTAATACTAAAGATGATAGCAATACGGCTGATAACACACACTCACAACAAGAATCAATAGAAAATACTGAAACAATAGAAGAACAATTAAAAAAAATCAAACAACTTTGTCCAAAAGTTTATATATATGATGAATATAATAAAAATAATCAAACCTGTGATGATTTAGTAGAGAATTTTATTCAAAATGCTATAAAACATTCAATGCAAGAATATATTGCTACCATACCAAAGCAAGACCAAAATGATGAATATAGAGAACAGATGGCTTACTCATTACAAATACTTATGTATGAGCAACTATGCGATGAACATGTGGGGATTGCATGTTATAGATTAGGTTTAGCTGCCATGGAAATTTCTAGTGAAAATATTCCAGAGGCTATTCCGTATCTTCAAAAAGCTTGTGAGAATGGGGCTTATCAGACATGTTTTCTACTTGGATTGACTTTGATAAAAGATGATATGCGTGCCCTCACAGAGCATGAAGAACAAGGCATGGATTTCAACACTTATGTATTTAAAAAAGATAAGATTTACTATGCTAATGCCTTTGCACACTTTAAAAAGGCCTGTGAAGTCAATGTGGCAGATAGCTGTCATATACTATCAGAATTATATATAATGGGGCTTGGAGTGTCTAAAGATATAAATCAATCACGTAAATACATAATAAAAGCCTGTGAAGTAGAGAAAATAGGAGAATCATGTTATAGTGTTGGACTGCGATATTTGAAAGGATATAAGGGGTTTATGATAGACAATACTCAAAGTCTGTTATATTTTAAGAAAGCTTGTGAAAAGAGATATTCAGGTGGTTGCACTAAAGTAGCTTTTATGTATAAAAATGGGATTGGTGTTAAACAAAATATGCAACAAGCTCTTCGATATTATAAAAAAGGTTGTGATATAGAGATGTATCCTAATGATGTTTGTGCTGATATAGGGCTTTTGTATTATCATGGCGAAGGAGTGGAGCAAAGCTACCATGATGCTTTCACATATTTTCAAAGAGCCTGCGAACACTCTAGTGCAAGTGGTTGTTATAATCTAGGTGTATTATATCATAATGGTGATGGTGTACGACAAAATTACACACAAGCAAAGGAATCTTATGGTAAGGCATGTGATTTAGGATTCCAAAGTGGCTGTGAAATGTATAGAGAATTTAATATGATAGAATAAGATAAGAATCTACAATAGAGAATCTTTATTATATTATATGGGTGAGCGATATTAAAGTAATTGAATCTTGCATACTATAATGACCCAAGGAGAAATTCTCAACTTTGGTTGGCTTTATGAAAAATAATTGTACTTAATTTTAAAAATAGGAAAAATTATGCAAATTTATATGGCAGGCATACATACAGATACGGGCAAGACACATGTTTGTGCAGCATTTTGTGCGGCATTTAAATATGATTATTTTAAACTTATTCAAGCAGGGACACCAACAGATTCTGGAGTAATTAGACGTTTCAGTCCCAATACTCATATTTTTAATGAAGGTATACTATTGCAAACCCCTACTTCGCCACATATCGCTAAGGAAATTGAGAGGGTAGAATATGAAGCAATGCAAATAAAAATTCCAAAAAGTCAGAATCTCATTATTGAATTAGCTGGTGGATTATTTTCTCCTATTGATGAGAAATTTTGCATGATTGATTATATGCAAAATCATAAATTACCTACAATCTTAGTTGCGAAATATTATCTTGGCAGCATTAATCATATTTTATTAAGCATTGAGGCTTTAAGGCAGAGGCATATTGATATTTTATGTCTTGTCATGGTAGGCAAACAAGAGCAACAAGTTGATTCATTTATTCAACAATATAGTAAAATCACAATTATTCATCTCCCTTTTTTTAACACCACCAATTTTATGCAAGTAGTTTGTGATTTTAAAAACATATTAAAGGATTCCAATTTAACATTTTAATTCATACCTTTATGATTTAGAAGTATGAGACAAGGCTTAAGGCAATAATCAATCTTTTATCTAAGACAAAGAAAATGATTCTAATAAATAGATGCAATAAAACTTTCTTTTTTATTATTCCATACAAAATAAAAACAGTCATTCTATATTTTATAATGCAGGGTTGACTCGTTTTTTTTGTAAAATAACGAGATTTTGCATACCAATATGTAAAATTTGTATTTTAGTTATAAGGAATAATAATGAGAAAATATTTAGTTTTAGGTTGTAGTATTGCGATAGTATCCGGATTATTTGTTGGTTGCTCTTCAGTTACTGGAGCTAAGGTGGATAAAAATGTAGAATATATTGTGCAGTTTAGCGGTAGTGATTTTAATGTTGGTGATGTAGTAACGACGGAAATGCCTTATGATTCAAAGAATCCAAATATGCAGAATTTATTATTAAATAAAGCTCTTACAGAACACAAATGTGATACAATTTTATTGCCCCGTTATGAAATCATTTCAAAAACCTTTGGTAAAAATATAATCAAGATTACAGGTAGAGCAGCGACTTTTAAAACTCGATAAAGATAAACTACAATAAAGTTATTCATGCTTTAATGCAAGATACATGCTTAAAAACAGGCAGGACTCATGAAAGCTCTAAGTGCCAAAAAGCCACCACAACCAATACAGCCACACTCCTAAGAAAACAATGAGAATCCACCATACCCACAAAGGCTTATAAAGTATAAGAAATCCACTCACACTCATACTCACAAAACACCCAAAGAACAATAGTGATAACCACCCACAAGCCTCTGAA
>CASFZH010000025.1 GCA_949299115.1 uncultured Helicobacter sp.
TTTAATTGTCTTGTTTCGTTTAAGTATCAATGTAATTAACCCAAAATTACATTGATTCCATAACATATAATATAAATACTAGGCGTTCATTCAATCTTTTCACTAAAATTATATATTATTTGATTACTAATAGTATGGCTTAAGCACAACTCTATAATGATACAATCTAGTTTATGTGATGGTGTTTTTCGTAAAGCATTGTTTGAAAATATGCTACGCAATAAATGTAGATTAACACGTAAAATTTAGTTTATTTTGTATGCCTTTTTTTGTGTTTTATTGTAAAGAAGTCTAGTAATATATAATATAAACTACTTTGATTTTTTGTTGATTTTAATGTAATTTCTTTGTTATTCTTAATATATTTCTGCAATGTGCTATAAGCTATATTATAATCTTTTGCTATTTGTCTTATTGATTTAGGTGCACTTTAAGAGCTTTGTGATAAGCATGTAAGGCTTTTTGTATTTGTTCTCTAGTCTTTGCTATTGATGTAAGGTTTATTGAAAATACATAATTGTCTATTTTTGATTGCTCACACTCAATACAAAAGCAGAAAATATTCTAAAAGATCCAAACAGTACTCAAATTCTTCTAAAAATTTCATAAGAACAACAAATATGTTTTAATTTTCCTCAAAATATACCCCATTCAGATTTTGCAATCATACTGAAAGAATTAAAAATAACCAGGTTAGAGTTAGCCCAATAAGCGATAAAGAATGACTTATTCATTATAATATAATAAACCATAATAATACTAAAATCTAGACTTTCATTACAATACTAGACTAAAGTGAAAAATAAGACTAAATTTCTGGCTCTTTTGGCTTTAAGAAACCAATCCGATTATTAGCATAATCCACAATCCTATTGGCAATACGTTGCAAAGGCAGTATCTCTCGAACTGCTCCTATTTCAATAGCTTTCTTTGGCATACCAAATACAACACAACTGGCTTCGTCCTGAGCAATCGTATAAGCACCATTATCAAACAATTCTTTCATGCCAATCATACCATCATCACCCATACCTGTAAGAATAACAGCTAAGGTATTTTTGCCTGACACATTATTAGCACTACGAAATAATATGTCTACACTTGGTCTATGTCTATTGATACGTCTCTCATCAAACGGAGTAGCATAATATTTACCACCCTCATAACTTAATACAACATGAGCACCACCATTAGCAATATATGCACTATCTGGTTGTAACTGCACTTTTGAGTTAACCTCAAAAACACTAATTTTACTATTAGAATCTAATCTAGTTGCAAGCGAACTTGAAAACATCTTTGGTATATGTTGTACAACGACAATAGGCGGTAATCCTATTGGCAATGCAGAAAAAATTTTATTTAATGCCTCAGTGCCTCCCGTTGAACTTCCTATAACGATTAATTTTTCGCGAGATAAAGTGCAAGGATTCTTTGCTAAGATAGTATCCGGATGGTATTTTTCTTCGATTTGTTTTGATAAGATACTATTTGTTTTTTTATCGTGAAATAATGCCATATCATTTTCCTAAAAATAATCTCTAATAATATTTAGATGGAATATTCTGAATTACGTATAAAAATTTTATTTCCAAGTCTATCGAACTTATCTCCCATTCCTAAAATATCTTCGGAATGACCCAAATACAAAGTGCCACCAACCTTTAAAACATTATGTAGCTTTGCCAAAATTTTTTCTTGATCTTTTGGTTTAAAATAAATAAGAACATTACGACAAAAAACCATGTCAAATTCCTTAGAACTAAAGGGATAATTTTTATTAAATAAATTAAGTTGTTGAAAAGTTATCATACTTTTAAGTGAATCTTTTGCACGTAAGTGCATGATACCATTTGGTAAGATTTTTACAATACTAAAATATTTCTCAAGCTCTACCCAATCTGGAATCTTATTTAATCTTTTATCAAGCGTATATTCACCTTTTTTTGCAATTTCAAGCATATTAGTATCAATATCAGTGCCAATGATTTTAATATTAGCATGTGATTTATATAATGTCTTTGCATACAAACATGTTGCTGCAATAGAATAAACCTCTTCGCCACTTGAACTTGCGGAACAAAAAATCTTAATGGTGTCATTATTGCGTAGTAGCGGTATTAATGAACGATTAAGCATGTCATCAAAATGGTATGCCTCACGGAATAAATCTGTTTTGTTGGTAGTAAAACTATTTATAAAAGCCTGTTTTACTTGAGAATCCGTCTTTATGCAACGCAATAAATCATCAAGGGTATGAATATTATAACAAACAGGATCTTTGAGTAAAAGAGTAATTCTATTATGTATCATAGTTTGTTTAGAATCTGTAAGATAAATACCACAGACCTCATATAAGATATTTTGTACTTGATGTAATCCTTTAGAATCTAAAAGTATCGCATTATGTTTCAATAAAACCTCTTTATTTTTAAATGTTAAAAAATAATATGCTAGTATTTTTCTAGATTTTCAAGTTATAATAGTAGCATATTTTATTAAAAAAAGGAATATACATGAGACTTGGAGTAAATATTGACCATATAGCCTATCTACGTGAAACACGGAAAATTAATGATCCAGACCCGCTAGAGGCTATTTTTATCGCTAAAAGAGCCGGGGCCAATCAAATTACCATTCATTTACGAGAAGATAGAAGACATATCCATGACAGTGATGTGATACGTATCATAGAATCAAGTTTTTTGCCTGTTAATGTAGAATGTGCTATTGCAAGTGATATAGTTGATTTTCTATGCGATATAAAACCATACAGAATCACACTTGTGCCAGAAAAAAGAGATGAAGTAACCACAGAAGGAGGGTTGCTTGTAGGCAATCATTTGTTACCTATAATACAAAAGTTCTATGATAATGATATTGACATTGCCTTATTTATTGATGCAGATTCTAAAGCTGTAGTTGAAAGTGCTAAATTGGCAAATGCTATACAAACTACAATTGGTGTAGAATTGCACACTGGACGCTATGCAAATATATCTTTAAGTTTAGAATCTAATCTCTCACGCACCCAGCATAGTATAAAAGAATTTGAAATTTCAAGACGACATTTACAGCAACATCTAAATCAAGAATTAGAAAATATAAAAAATGTAGCAAAATTAGCTAAAAAAGAAGGGCTAAAAGTCTATGCTGGACATGGACTTAATTACCACAATGTGAGTAAAATTGTAGAAATTAAAGAAATAGAAGAATTAAATATTGGACAAAGCATTATTGCAAGATCTATTTTTACAGGCTTAGAACAAGCCATAAGAGACATGAAAGCTTTATGTGTCCAATAATAAACTATTTTTATGTTAAAATTATGAAAACTATAAATATTAGAAATGACAAATTGAATATACATAGAATACCATGAATATCATAAATTCAAGCTTTTTATATTACAATCAAAAAATATGGACATTACAATATTTCAAGTTTTAAATATTTGCTAAATTGTTTTTTTTTTTTTGGTTTAATTATTAACTAACTAAAAAAATAAGGTTTTTATAATGTATGGATTTAAAAAATGGGCTTTAATGGCAATTATTGCAATAAAACTTTCAGCTAATCAAGATTCAATAGAAAAGCAAGGCGACATAACAGTGCAAAGCAAACCACAAATTAAAACCTTTAGTCTTTTTTATGTGAAAATTCCTTATGAAGCTACACAAAAAAATGAAAAAATTTTGCAATACTTTCCCCTCATTTATAAAAAAGCCCAGCTTTTAAATCCGCCGCTGAACGATACAACACAGCCTACCTATCAAGATTCCCTCAATCCCAAATCTTTATTGCCCATTGAAGAATGGCGTGGTAATTATGTTATGGAAGTCTACAATTTTGCAAGCATGTATGATGCAAATTTTATTAAGGCAGAAACTAAGGCTCATGTCAGTTTTAGAGTGCCGATTGTTAGGAATTTTATAGATTCTGGTGGATCTTTATATTTTGCCTTTACAAATGTCTTTTTTTTCCAATTTCTTAATGAAAAAGCAAGTTCTCCTGTTAGAGATAGTGATTTATCCCCAGAATTTCTTTGGGTTTGGCCACTCAATATAGATTTTCTAGGTGGCAAAATACAAGAATTTACGACAGGTTGGAGACATATTAGCAATGGAGAAGTAGGAGATAGAAGTCGGGGGACTGATAGATGGATTTTTAAGTTAATATGGACATCTGGCAAATTTGGGGTAGATTTAGAATTTTTTATGCCCACGCGTTATTATAGTGAAAATATAGATATTTATAAATATTTGGGCATTGGAGACATTAAAATATTTTTTAGACACAAAAAACATCTACTTGATTGTACAATCAAAGGGCTTTTCCGCATTAATTATTCATATATGCAATATTCTTCATTTGAATTAGGCTATACCTACAAACTCAATCCCTACTTTGGGATTTATACCCAATATTTTGTGGGATATGCCGATGTCCTCTATGAATACAATAGATTTGCTCACAGAATAGGAATTGGCATAAGAAGTATTCTATAATCAAGATATTCTAATATATAGAATCAATTTAATAAAATATAATGATATTTAGATATTATTATATGTAATAGAATAATTTTATGTTTTATTCTATTCTTGCAATTTTTCCTATTTCTATCATATTATTTACTTTTTTACCCATTTCATTTAAAAATGTTTAGTTAATACTCAATTGCATATAAAACGCTTTTGTATTGCAAATTAAAAATATATTTTGTCGTTTTTTTCTGCTATGGTATAAATAGCTTTAAATAATATAAAGCAATTTTCACAAGGAGGCAATCATGAGTAAGGCAACTGCACAAAATGCAAAAGAAAGGTTTTACAAATTTGTTTCATTTAGAAATAAATTTTCATTATTTTTATCATGTATTATTTTTCTTTGTTATTACGTTTTTGTAGCAAGTATCGCATTTGCACCAAATATTTTAGGATATCGTTTAGGACCAAGTGCTATTACACTCGGTGTTATGAGTGGCATATTTATTATTATTTTGTGCATTGTAACAACGGGAATTTATACCTTTTTTGCTAATAAGTATTTAGATAAAGAGCAAGAAGAAATATTGCAAGAACTCGAAGAAACTGGAGTTATTCAGGATTTACAGAAAGGTAAAATATAAAATGTTAAGAGAATCTAGCAACAATATATTTCATATTGTTACCAATATAATAGATTCTGTAATACTCAAATTATTTTATTAAGGACAAAAAAATGCGTAAGATTTATTTGATTTTGATGTTATTTGGTTTAAGTCAGTTTGCATTTTCTGCTGGTATTGACGCAGCAAATGTAGAAAAAAGTAGCATTAACTATACTGCTATTACAATGTTTGTTGTGTTTGTAGTGGCAACACTTGGAATCACATACTTTTCTAATAAAATTTCACAATCTACACAGGGTTTCTATACAGGTGGTGGGAATATTTCAGGTGTACAAAATGGCATTGCCATAGCAGGAGATTATATGAGCGCTGCTAGTTTTCTAGGCATTGTGAGCTTAGTTTTTAGTAATGGGTTTGACGGGCTTGTGTATGCTATCGGATTTCTTGTTGGTTGGCCAATTATCATGTTTTTAATAGCAGAAAAATTTAGAAATTTAGGTAAATTTACTTTTGCAGATATTGTTGCTTATCGTTTAAGCTCTCGCTCTGTACGTACGATTTCTGCCATAAGTGGCTTATGTGTCATTGTTTTTTATCTTATCGCACAAATGGTTGGAGCTGGATTACTTATACAATTACTTTTTGGTTTATCTTATAACACAGCAGTATTTCTAGTTGGAATCTTAATGATTTGCTATGTTACTTTTGGTGGTATGCATGCTACAACTTGGGTGCAAATTATCAAAGCAATCCTATTACTTGGAGGATGCACATTTATGGCAGTAATGATTCTAATTTTAGCAGATTTTGACCTAAAACATTATTTTGATATGGCAATCCAAAATCATGAGAAAAAAGAACTTATTATGCAACCCGGAACATTTTTACCAGACCCAATATCGGCATTTAGTTTAGGGCTTGGTTTAATGTTTGGCTCTGCAGGCTTACCGCATATCCTCATGCGTTTCTTTACTGTTAAAGATGCCAAAGAAGCAAGAAAATCTGTATTTCTTGCTACTGGGTTGATTGGCTATTTTTATATTTTAACATTTATTATTGGTTTTGGTGCAATAGCATTCTTATTATCAAATCCAGATTTCATAGATTCTAACGGACATTTTATAGTCGCAAAAAATATGGAAGCCGTGGTATTAGCTAAGGTGTTAGGTGGTAACATATTCTATGCCTTTATTGCAGCTGTCGCTTTTGCTACTATTTTAGCTGTTGTCGCTGGACTCGCCATATCTGGGGCAGGAGCTATTAGTCATGATTTATTTGTGAATGTTATAAAAAATGGTAATGTAGATTCGAAAACAGAATTAAAAGTTACACGAATATCCACTATATGTTTAGGTATTTTAGCTATTTTACTAGGCATTGCTTTTAATGGACAAAATGTAGCCTTTATGGTTGGACTTGCTTTTGCTATTGCCGCTAGTGTGAATTTTCCTATCATCTTACTTTGTATATATTGGAGAAATCTCACTACAAAAGGAGTTTTATTTGGCGGATTAATCGGACTTATAAGTGTGCTTCTATTAGTTATTTTAAGTCCAAGCGTATGGGTAAAGGTTTTAGGATTTGAAACAGCCATTTTCCCTTATGACCATCCAGCAATTTTTACTATGCCAATTTCTTTTATCGCTATTTATGTTTTTTCTAAGTTTGATACTAGCGAACGTGCAAAAATTGACAAAGCAGGATTTAATGCACAAGACTTTAGGGCACAAAGCGGTGTTGGAATCAGTAGTGCAGTAGCACACTAAGCAGCAAAATTGATACACTTAAAATGTCATAATCTTTAAGACTATTGTCAAAAATATATTTAAGGTAAAATTGCATAATGTTGGCATTTTGCCTTTTATTTTTTAGAAGTCTCCTATAATCATCTATAATACTCCGTATTGAATGCACCAAAGTCCTATCTTCATCACAATAATACCAAATTCTTAAATTGCAAACCAAACTATTTCAAGATATAGAAAAATCTAAAATATTCCGATTTACTCCATTTATCCACAAAATAACCGATAGGCGATTGTAAAAAATCTTGTTATCCTAAAATACTAGAAATAATGATTTATTGAATTAGTAATAATTTAAATATAAAATCAATATGAAAAAATATTTAAGATTTTGTTAAAATTCAAATTTTAAGTAAACTTGTTTATTATAATGTATTGGCAATGAATCCATATTATACTGCTATCTTACATTGAGAAACTATAAATACAATTTTTATAAACAAAAGAGCTTTTAGCATACCAACATTTCTCTTTAAACTTTTGGAAAGACACAAAAGTTTTAGATTATTCATAGTATTATGGGTGCAAAATAGTATTTTCTCTATTTAATTTTAAATGCAAGTATTATGATTCTATATGTTGTGAGCATTAATTATATTATTAAATAATATCCATTTTTGATATAGTATAAATAGAGGGAATCTTGATTGAACATATTACCAGTACACTCGGATTTTAATAATACATTAAATCTTCATGCAATCTACACATTCTGACATGTAGAAAAATCACAAATCACAACTATTACCTATAAAATCTTAAAAATCTCAATATCATTTATCTATAAATTTTTATAAAAAGTCAATGACTTTTTTAATCTATGTGTTTTACCGCATTCTACAATTTTTCCATGCAATCTTGCCATAATCTGTGCTAAAGAAATATCAAAATCATAAAGTTGTTTGGCTTTTTCTAAATTAGTTGTTAAAAAATACTGCATATCTTCATAATATTCATATTCAAAGCCTAAATAAGATAATAATCGCTGTGTATAAGCATCAACGACAATTTCTTCTCTTTTTAAGGCATAGTTAAGTATACTTGAAGCAGTTTCATTGCCAATACCCTTTTGATTCAAAAGCCACTCTTTTGTAACCTCTGTACTAAAATTTTCAAAATTTTTAAAATCCTTTAATAAATTCATAGCAAATGTTATAATTCTCTGCGATTTTTGTGTATAGAATCCAGCATTCTTAATTAAAGGCATGATGGTTTGCATTGAAGAATTACATAAAATCTCCAATATGTGATTATGATATTGTGATTGTGCAATATAAGCTAAATGAGGAAATGTATAATGTTGAAAGGCTGATTCTACAGTAGTGAGATGAGATGCTATATCTCCAGTATGAATAATTTTTGTATAAAAAAAATTATAAAGATTTCGTAAAGCTAAAGCAGCATTTTGATATTTTGTATTCTGTCCTAAAATAGCTGCAAAACATAAACTTAAATTAGGTTCATGCTTTAAAGCCCCATTTATTTCAATGCCATTTTGAATTTTTACGGATAAAAAACTTGGCCACCACCAACTGTTGCAATCTCCAACGTAATAATGAGGTTTTAAAGCTCGTAGTAACTCAAACCCATTTGCAACATTAAGATGAGTAAATATATATTGCATCTACTATAACTTTTACAGATATTTATTCTTTCATACTAGCAATTTGCTCTTTTGTGATTAAAACAATATTTGGTTCTTTGTTATATTTAGATTCCTTAGTGTCTGCAAGAACTCTCTGCAATGCAGCCCTATCTAAATTTGTGGGGTCGATATAAATGCCCTCAAATTTTTCTTTATTTACTGCTACAAAAAATTGAGAATCTTTTTTTGCAATAACAACATTATTATTTTTTGACATACTCATAATTTCAATTTTAATATTTACTTCAACTTTTGGCTGATTAGTGAGAATCAAATATTTTTTGACATATTTAGCTTGATGATGTGTATAATACTTATACATAGCTAATTCATTCGCAGCAGTTATTTTATTTTTATCAAGCTTTTTTATAGTTTGTCCTAAAAAGGTCATCATGCAATATGGTTCATTAATATCATGTTTAAAGAACACATTTCGAATTGAAACAGATTTCATGCCAAATTCCCAAATCTGGTTATCAAGCTGAGTAGCAGTAACATTAAGTGCCTCTTCAGTTTTATCGCGTAACATATTTACAGTTTTGCGAAATACAGCTTCAAAAATCTTTAAATTTTTTGCTGCAAAATTTTTACACATAGTTTCTAAATTTTCCAGTGCTTTTGTGAGTGTTTGACTTTCCTCATGGGCTTTATCAGCATTTGTTCTTACTCTTGCAATCTTCTCTTTTAGCTCATTTTCATCTCCTCTTTTAGCATCTAGGCGATTGCGTAAAACTTTTAATTCATGGCTTGAAATTCTGATTTTATTTTGTAACTGCATAATTCGCTCTTTCAAGCCATTTGCTGCACGAACTGCACCTTTGTAATTAAATTGAAATTCTAAAAACACCTCTTCAAACACTCTTTCCGGGTTTACTTCATTCTTTGAGAAAAAATTATGGGAATATTCTAATGCCATAAGTCTAGAGTGATATTCGGCAAACATATCAATATTAAGTTTTCTATCTGAAAAAATGAGATGATCTAAAGCCTTTGAAAGAAAGCGTTTGCAAATAGAAAAATTAACAAGTGGGGATATTGATGGAATATCTACTTCTTTTAGAAACTCGATACTTCGCAACTCAAGAGCAAAATACTCTTTAATACAATCCTGCACACTGCGATTTATAGCTATATCATCTAATTTAAGATAGTTTGTTTGTGCGAATATTTTTTGCACTTCTTTTGCACGCAACTCAGACTCTTTATTTTTTAATTCCTCATCTGTATTACTTTTCCAAAAGTCAATTTCCCGTATCAATGCATCTGGTGGAAAATCTTGATATTTTGATGCTCTAGCATCAGTTACCAAAACACCACCTTCATTTGTTCTAAACTCAACATACATGCCTACTGCTGGACGATTCCTACCATCATGCCAACTATCTTTTTTTAATTCGAAAATTTTTTTAGAAGCATTCATAATAACACCAGAACCAGTGGTAGCAGTATACCGCGTTATTTTTCCATGCATTAAAACTCCTTAAGTTTTGGCTATGTGGCTTTTGATATTTAAAATTGCCTAATATTTTATGATACACAAAATTCTGTTATAATTTTAACAAAAAAAATAAATTTTGCAACAAGGATTTAACATAAAAAAAATTTATCTTTTTGTCTTTATAAGTTGTTGTGTGTTATTTTTATGGTTTGTAACTATATTTGGTTATACAGACCCAAATATTGCATTGCAAGGTGTATATGTAAAAAATCATCTATTTAAAATAGATGGATTTAGTAACAATTTTGCCAACTTCAACAGAGATATGTTTGGATACCTAGCTTATGTATACTTACCGCTATTATTGATTCCAATATATAGATTCCATGACGATATGAGCTATTCGTTTCGCAAAATCAAACTCACATTTGCGTATCTTTTGCTTTTTGTGTCATTGTTAGTGCTGCAATCAATTATTTTTAATTCAGGGACACTGGGAAATCTTATTAGAGATTTATTACATCCGTATATTGGGACTTTTGGCGTCTTTTTTTTATCTTTTATAGGCATAATTTTATCGTTAGTTACTATTTCAGAGAAAATGATAACATTCATCATACAATATTTTGGAGGAACGTTGAACATGTTGGGTAAGTCTTTGAAAAAAAGCATCAAAAAAGGTATCGAAAAAATCAAAATGATATACGTAGATTTCAATCTTGACTATCTACAACGAGCTAACAAAAGAATGTTGCATCTTGAATATAGCGAAATTGTTACTATGCCAAGAAGTAAATATACATTCGATGAATCTTTAATTGAGCCACCACTTGATGAATACATTAAGACAACACCGCTATTTCAAGAAAACCAACATATACAAAATCAATCTAATCACACACATATAAATGAAAATGACGTATCTCATAAACCACAAAACACAAATACACAGGAGCAATATGAACAAATTGACGATGCACACACAGATTCTCTATGCAACGTAAAGTCTCCAGAATCTACAAAATCGCAAGGTGTAATATCCCAACAAAACCAAGTGAGCAGAATAACCTCAAATCAACAATTATCATCACAATACATTGATGATACAAACAAACAAGACTTCACTTATTTACAACATGATTATACTGCATATTTTTCTCATACTCCACATACACAAATACAAACCACAAATGATGATGAAGATGTATTAAAAAGATTCCAAAAAGCAAATGCACATATAAAAATTAGTCAACCAACACAGCCTATTTCAGCAGTCAACAACCATGAACATACTGCATTACGATTCAAACTCACAGAGGAATTACCGAATCCACTCCAAACTTTTATAAAAGAAAAACCAAATGTTCAAGATTCTTGGCTACTTCAAGATTCTAAACTACAAGCAGCTACACAACCAAAAACTATTGATACCACACAACCGCAAGATTCTATAATACGTGAAATATCAAAATCCAACAATACAATATCCACCAACACGCTTGATATTCCTCGCAATGATTCCTTAGACTCAAAAGAAATAACACCTGACACTCAAAATTCTAGTATATATTCGCACATAACACAAGCACAATATGATATTGCAACAATACAACAAAAACAACCCTATAATACTTTACAACAACACAATGCCATGATAACCTCCAATAAAACAACACCCTCTGAAGACAATCTCCGTAAAAATCACACAACCATCTCAATGCAGCAATCCGATTCAATACAGAATATATCCTCTATGCCGCTACATAGCACCTACAAAACAATGGATATGAATTTCACAAAAAATACGACAACACAACAAGCCCAACCCAATAACACTATGCTAACAACATTACAACAGGAATCTAAAAAATCACAAGAATCTTTGATATCTTATCACTTTGAAGATGACTTACAAAATTCATGTATATTACATGTAGAACAAGAAATGCCGCCACAAGAAATTCTTGACACAGCAACCTTATCTCATAATACATCTAATAGTGAAGAGTCAAGAGAAAAAAATAACCCAGATAACACACAAAATATGCTTTCTAATGATACTTCGTCATCAACAAATACAAATGAACCACAAAATATTTACAAAACATTTCACCATATCAACACAGATACAACATTGACCCAAAAGAATATTGAAAAAAATCTTTCTACAAATGACACAAAAAATGACAATGCACACACAGACAAAGAAACAGAAATTGTATTTTCTATGCCAAATGACTATCTTTTGACAGAAAGCAACGATTGGCAAGATTCTGACATATCATTATTGCAATCTCATGCGACACAAATTGACAATATTATGCCTATTGAACTCACTGAAATTACAGCAGAAATAAACACAAACACATCGCCATCTTTCATTAACAATATATCACAACAATACAATACCATGTCAACACCACAATATCCATCATTATTAGAAAATCCGACTATATCCCCCAACATATCTACGCCATCACAATATACAAGCCACGTTGCTACCTATCATATTCCCCTATATGATGTTCAAACAAATCACAAAGACACAACATTATCAAATTTTACAACACTAAACAAAGATGTTATGCCAGAAACAGTTGCCAATACTCATACAAAAACAGTTATCACAAGCTCTCAATCTATCGTCGACAATATAGAATCTATACCATTAGAAACACAGCAAGATACTACACCAAGTAATCATGCCACCGTATCAGACACATATCAAGACATAATGCAAATTGATAACGATACTACATATATATTACCAAACACCAATCTATTGCAACATTCACAAATACAAGAAAATATTGAAGATCAAGAAATTGACGGCAAAATCGAGAATCTTCTTACTAAACTTAAAGTATTCAAAATTAAGGGAGACATTGTGCATGTTTTCACAGGACCAGTAGTGACTACATTTGAATTTCGCCCGGAACCAGATGTAAAAGTCAATAAAGTTTTAGGATTACAAGATGATTTAGCAATGGCATTAAAGGCTAAAAGTATTAGAATTCAGGCTCCAATACCCGGAAAAGATGTTATGGGAATAGAAATCCCAAATAATAAAGTAGCAACTATATTTTTACGAGAGATATTAGAATCTTCATGTTTTAAAGAGGCTCAAGATGCATTAACCATCATATTGGGGAAAGACATTATGGGAGAACCGCTCATTGTAAATCTTGCACAATTACCCCATTTGCTTGTCGCAGGAACAACGGGAAGTGGTAAATCGGTGGGAGTAAATGCCATTATTCTTTCATTATTGTATCGCAATAATCCAGATGATTTAAAGCTCATGATGATTGATCCAAAACAAGTAGAATTTGCTCCTTACGAAGATTTACCGCACCTTATCACACCAATCATTAATTCACCTAGCAAAGCTATACAAGCCCTACAAGCAGCAACTATTGAAATGGACAAACGCTATAAAATACTATCTGAAGCAAAAACAAAGAGTATTGTATCGTATAATGAAAAATCAGATACAAAAATGCCATTCTTCGTCATTATTATTGACGAATTAGCGGATTTGATTATGACAGGCGGGAAAGATGCGGAGGTCCCAATAGCACGTATTGCACAAATGGGAAGAGCTGCTGGCATACATCTCATCATTGCCACACAACGAAGTAGCACAAATATTGTTACAGGAACAATTAAAGCAAATCTTCCATCAAGAATTAGCTATCGAGTTGGTAATAGAATAGATTCTAAAGTTATTTTAGATGATTCTGGTGCAGAAAGACTGCTTGGTAATGGAGATGGTTTATTTGCTTCTCCGCAAGGTTTAAGACGCATTCACGCCCCATGGGTCAGTGAAAAAGAAATAGAAAATGTCGTAGCTTTTATAAAACAACAAAAACAACCACAATATGATGAGAGTTTCTTGAATGAGAATAAATCTGATTGGAACATAGTAAATAAATCAAGTGGTGAAGGAGGACTTTTAGAAGAGGCAAAAACTATAATTTTACGCGATAATAAAACCTCAATCAGTTATTTGCAACGTAAATTAGGTATAGGCTACAATAAAGCTGCTTCACTCATAGAATCTTTAGAAAATGAAGGATTTTTATCAGCACCAAATAACAAAGGTGAAAGGAGTATTATAAGCTAATATTATTTTTATACATTCTACGTTCTCCTTCTTATAATACAAATTGAAATATTTATAACTATTGAATCGCAGAAATGCTATTATACCATTACAGCATATTAAGGAACAACTATTTGACATTTATATAATAAGGTTAATTTGATTAGACTAATACCATTGAGTATATGTAAAGATAGATAATATTAAAATAAGTTTGGTGTTACCACAGACTTAATACTCTAATCTTTCAGGAATTATCAATATAATGACACATTCAATTATCACATCACAATAGTCTAAAACAAATAGCTATAACAAATAAATTTGTCATAGAGCGATATTTTTACAAAACTCAAATTACAGAAAAATATAAAACTTGTAAAAAATAAGACAAAACATTAGCAAAACTACATATATTACTAATAAAGCTATCATGCAAGATTCTGCAAGATGGAGCAAATCACATCAACAGAGAACTACAAACATCAAAGAAAACAAGCAATACATGATCCCTTCAATTCATAATATAAGTAGTATTAATGTAGCAATGTATACTCACATCTTATCAACGAAACATTAAAAATTATAAGTAATTTATAATTACTACGATAACTTAAGAATCTAAAACTTCACAGAGCAATGCCGTTTCTGCACTGATATTAAAATTAGCAGGTCTCACTATGCGAAAACTATATCCAAGATTCCATGATTCGATCATAGGTTTAATCTCAAAAAAATCACTGCCTTGATGATATATACTAATGAGCATAGCAGGCTTTTGCTCCATTATGGTTTGTGTGGCTCCCTTTAAAAATTCCATTTCAAAACCCTCAATATCCACCTTAATAAAACCGACCTCAATGTTATGTTCCTTTATGTAAGAATCTAAGGTAATAATTTCTGCCCATTCAAACTTATCATTATGCTGATATTGTGTCAGCAAACTTGATGCACCACCATTAACACCAATTTGTAATTTTTGATACGTAGCACCAAGCCCCTTATTAATTGGAATGACTCTAGAGGTTTTATTAAGCTCCAAAGTTTTCAACATAAGAGCATAGTTTGTTTTTGTAGCCTCAAAAGCATAAACATTTCTAATAGTAAAATCTTGAAAAATAAGTGCTGTATCACCAATATATGCCCCAACATCAATGATATTTTTTTTCCTGATTCTATCAAGTGTCGTAAAAGATTGTATATTGTATTTTTCATAAAATGTATGACTACTCATAGCATCCATTGGCAAAAAATACCCATTATAACAATATATATCATTGTGTAACTGTATAATATTGGGGTAAAACTCATGCTGAATTTTATATAACATTTGTGCCTCTTTTTGAGTAAGGTCATAGACATGATAGTGTGTGTTTGCATATTTCTCTTTGACCATGTGTATATATTGTTTTTTTAATCTCTTTATTAACAATGTTAATATTTCTTTACTTACGTCATCCAATCCTTTATAGAGTTGAGATATTTTTTCAACAATATCTGGACTTTCTACAATATACTTCCCAATATTTAATGACATCTCATCTCCACCATAAAGATGGTATCTTTTTATTCTAACACTATCTTTTGTTCTATAACATTTTATACCACAGAATCTATATTCATAGGCGACATATTCTAATTCACCCCCCCCCCCCGTATCTATAGCCAATACATATCGCGTTCTTTTTATAAGAGGGATTCCAAAAATCCATAAAACCCGAGTTATTGCATTATTAGCATTAAATCGTTGAATACCAAAAAATTTCATTATCACTCCTTTACCATTGCACAATAGTAACATCAAGATTTATATTTAAGCCCATATTAATACAACTACAATATTTATAGTTATCAACCTATCAAAAACAAAACTTCAGTTAAATTTTATTCGCACTACCAAGTATTTGCATGCGTTCCACAATAACCTTACTCATGGCTTCCATAGCTGGTGCAAAAAATTTACGTAAATCAAATTGCGTCCTATCTTTATTGGCAAGTTTTCTAACCTCTGCAATAAATGCAATACGTAAATCAGTATCAGTATTTACTTTATTAATACCACCTTTTATCGCCTCTTGTAAGAATGAAAAAGGTACGCCCTTGCTATGCCCAATATCACCACCACTTTCTTGGAAACTTATACGGACATCATCTGGAATAGCACTTGCACCATGCAATACAAGTGGTATTTTTGTCAACTCTTTAACTTGCTTTAATCGCTCAAAATCTAATTTTGGTTCCCCTTTGAATTTAAAAGCTCCATGGCTCGTACCTATTGCTGGAGCAAGATAGTCTACTTTTGATTCTCTAACAAATTGTTCCGCCTCTTGTGGATTTACTAAAACAGCTTCTTTTTCGCTTACAGAAATATTGTCTTCAATTCCCATAAGCCTACCAAGCTCTGCTTCAACGCCTACGCCATGCTCATGTGCCATTTTTACAACCTTCGAAGTTTCTTCTAAGTTTTCATTAAATTGATAATGTGAAGCATCAATCATTACAGAAGTAAAACCAGCTTCAACTGCCTTTTTACATGATTCAAAACTTGTTCCGTGATCAAGATGCAATGCTACTGGAATGTGTGGATAACGTTTGCTCATAGTTTTTACCATGCCAACAGCCATATCAATTCCCATATATTTTATCGCACCTTCACTTGCTTGCACAAAAATAGGAGACCTTGCTTGATGTGCAGCTACAAAAATTGCATTAAGCATTTCGAAGTTTACAAAATTAAATGCACCAACACCATATTTTTCTTTATTTGCCTTATTAAGAATTTCTTGTCCATAAACCAACATATACATATTCTCCTTAATTAAAATAACATGAAAGAGAAGCCAACTCTCCAATAAAAATCAAAAATGTAAATAACGATAATAGAAATTGTAGCAAAAAACTCTTAATTCTATTAAAAAATCAGTGATGATAGGTTAATGTAAGTAAAAAAAAATATTCTATTCAATTATAAATGTAACAATTTTGTAATAAATTGTAATAAAAAAAATATAAAGTGTTTCACTTTGATACATCATTTTCAATAATTTATTATGATATAACAATAAAACTGAAAGATTTACAAAATATTAGGTAGAATTCTCTTAAGCACACTCTTATAGATAAAATTTCAATTTTTGTAAACTGGTCTTCATCTAAAGTTTTTTATTTAAAGACACTATCTGTATAAATATTGTTTGTTAATTACAACACTATCATAAACAATATATAAGAGTATGTAAATTCTAAATTATATAGGTATCCCTGAATGTACTTATATTAACCCAATAATAAAGGAGAACATTCAATGTTAGAAATTAGATGGCATAGCAGAGCTGGTCAAGGTGCTGTGACGGGTGCTAAAGGATTAGCTGACGTAATTGCTGGAACAGGCAAAGAAGTACAGGCATTTGCTACATATGGATCTGCAAAAAGAGGTGCAACTATGGCAGCTTTTGATAGATTTGACGACTCTCCAATTCTGAATCATGAAAAATATATGGAGCCAGATTATGTATTAGTTATTGATCCGGGATTGACATTTATTGCAGATATTTTTGAAAATGAAAAACCTACAACAAAATACATTATCACAACACATTTAAGTAAAGATGAATTAGTTGAAAAAAAACCAGAACTTAAAACAAAAGAATTCTATATTGTGGATTGTATTAAAATTTCTCTCAAAGCATTAGGTAAGCCAATACCAAATGCCCCTATGCTTGGTGCTTTCATTAAAATATCTAAAATTTTACAAATAGAAGATTTTAAAGAGTCTTTCAAAAAAGTATTAGGCAAAAAATTACCACAAAAAATTATTGAGGCAAATATGTTAGCGATTCAACAAGCCTATGATGAGGTTCATTAATTAACTTGATATAAAAAATATAATTAAAAGGATTGACAATGCAAAATATTACTAAAGGTTGGAACGATCTACTTCCTGGTGCAGTAGTATTTCCTCTTGAAACAGAAGGAGAAAAAAGTCTTGACTTACATCAAGAAGATAGAAAATATACTGAATATAGCTCTTATACACTGAGTGTAGCACATTGGCGTACAGAAAAACCTATATATAATACTCAACATTGCATCAATTGTTACCAATGCTGGGTGTATTGTCCAGATAGCTCCATTCTTGTACGAGATGAAAAAATGACAGGCGTAGATTATCAACACTGCAAAGGTTGCGGTGTTTGTGCTGATGTATGCCCCACAAATCCAAAATCTCTTATCATGTTTCAAGATTTTATTGAAACTCAAGATGCCATTAAACAATGGCCAGCAAAAGAAAAGAAGACAAAGGAGTAAATATGGCAAAAACATATGAATTGCAAGAAGTTGAAGTGTGGGATGGCAATGTCGCTGCAAGTCATGCCCTAAGACAAGCACAAATCGATGTTATGGCGGCTTATCCCATTACGCCATCTACTCCCATTGTACAGGATTATGGCAGCTTTGTTGGGAATGGCTATATAGACGGCGAATTTGTGCTAGTAGAATCTGAGCATGCTGCAATGAGCGGTTGCGTTGGTGCAGCAGCAGCCGGAGGACGAGTTGCCACTGCAACAAGCTCTCAAGGATTAGCACTAATGGTTGAAGTTTTATATCAAGCAAGCGGCATGCGATTACCCATCGTTTTAAATTTAGTTAATCGTGCCTTAGCATCACCATTAAATATTCACGGAGACCATTCAGACATGTATTTATGTCGCGATGCAGGTTGGATACAGCTGTGTACATGCAATCCACAAGAAGCCTATGATTTTAATCTTATGGCATTTAGAATAGCAGAAGATTATGAAGTACGTGTGCCAACAATTGTAAATCAAGATGGATTTTTAAGCTCTCATACTGCACAAAATGTGCGTCCGTTAAGTGATGAAGAGGCATACCAATTTATCGGTGATTACAAAGTAAAAAATGCCATGCTTGATTTTAGTAAGCCTATTACTTACGGTGTTCAAGCTGAAGAAGATTGGCATTATGAACACAAGGCACAACTCCATGCCGCCATTATGAATTCTTTGCCTGTTATTGAAAAAGTTTTTCATGAATTTAAAAACAAAACTGGTCGCGAGTATAAACCAGTCATGTGTTATGATATGGATGATGCAGAAGTAGCAATATTTGCTATCGGCACAACTTCAGAATCTGCTCGAGTAGCTGCAAAAACTATGCGTTCTAGAGGAATTAAAGCAGGTGTTGTAACATTGCATGTCTTACGCCCATTCCCATACATACAAATTGGTGAAGCATTAAAAAACACAAAGGCAATAGCAATTATGGATAAATCCTCACCTGCGGGTGCAATGGGGGCCATGTTTAATGAAGTTGCAGCAGCAATTTGCCACACTAATGTAGCAAAGTTGCCACTTTTATCAAACTATATATATGGATTAGGTGAAAGAGATTTAACACAGAAAGATATCATAAAAATTTATGAGGAATTAACACAAGATGCAAAGAATGGTAAACTCACACATAATATTCAACAGTGGATTTGTTTACGTGGTGCAAAAATGGGATTTTATTAATTTTTGTGTATTTCTATAGGTAACATAAATAAAAAGACTATTAAAAGGATTATAATGACAAAAGAAATTAAAAATCTAAAACAATTTAGTAAAACTGCAGAAAGATTCGAAGGTGCTCATTTATTATGTCCGGGTTGTGCACACGGTATGATTGTAAGAGAAGTGCTAAACGCCGTAGATGGTCCTATTGCCATTGGTAACTCCACTGGTTGCCTAGAAGTATCTAGTGCAGTTTATCCTCATACTTCATGGAATGTTCCTTGGATTCATATCGGTTTTGAAAATGGTTCTACTGCAATTTGTGGTGTTGAAGCAATGTATAAAGCCCTTGCAAAAAAAGGAAGATATAAAGGACAAAAACCTAAATTTGTAGCATTTGGTGGCGATGGTGCAACATATGACATTGGTTTTCAGTTTATTAGTGGTTGCTTTGAAAGAGGTCATGATTTTACATATATATGTCTTGATAACGAAGTTTATGCTAATACTGGTGGACAACGCAGCGGATCTACGCCACTTGGAGCAAGCACCTCAACTACACCCGCTGGTAAAGTAAGTTATGGAAAAAAACAACAAAAAAAAGATATGTTAAGTATTATGGCAGCACATGGAAGTCCTTATGTAGCACAAGTAGCACCAAATAAATGGAAAGATATGGCAGCTAAAATCAAACGTGCTATCGATACAGAAGGACCAACATTTATTAATGCGATGAGTGCCTGCACAACAGAATGGAAGTTTAATTCCAATCATACGATTGAAATGAGTGACTTGGCAGTTGATAGTCTTGTTTTTCCTCTTTATGAAATCATTAACGGGCATGAATTACATATTACCTATCGTCCTAAAAAAATAATTCCTGTGCGAGATTACCTCGGGGCACAAGGACGTTTTAAACACTTATTCAAACCAGAAAATGAACATATAATCGAACAGTTTCAAAAAGATGTAGATGCTAGATGGGAAATGTTACAAAGACGGGAGGAAGCAAAACTTTAACATTAAGAACATTAACTAGAACCTAGGAATATCTAGATTAAGTATTTTTCTAAATCATAATGGTTACATACGTGTGTGAAATAAAATAAAATTTTCGCCTTATATGCTTATTTTAAATTATAGAATACTCCCGACAACACATATGTATTCATTATGTGACAACCTATTGTATACCATATTTTTAAATTCAACACAAATTATCATATAGCCACAGTAACTCTAACTTATAAAAAATTCTGATTTCTATAAGCAATCTTACATTATTTCATGAATATAATTAAATTAAATCCTTATTACAATAAGATTTGGAATCTATCTTGTTTTCGACAAAAAAATCATTAGTATGCTAACATGAAAATTTGATAATGCGAGAAAGCAGACATAGTCACCATACACGTAATACCAGCTTAACTTAGAACTCACAAACGACAAACTGAGAATTTTATAAATCATAGAGTAATTAAGTATAAATAACACGTGGTGGTGAAGGATAACTACATATAAACTTACTAGAAAATATTATTAAAGACAAGGCATAAATAGCGTATCTTTCTGCCTTTAGTTTTAGTATAGGAAATTATAAAGATTCCATACTCATTAAACCTATTGATAATGGTAATTATGAATATCAATAAGGAATTAGAATCAAGAAAGCAATTTAGATAGTGAATATGAATCTTATCGCGATTGTTAAAAATATAAATATTCAAGCGGAACTTAATCCAACTAAAGTTCGCTTTTATAGACCAATAAACTACACAACGCACCTTAAGTAAATAAAGATTGAATAAATGATGAAATAATTTTTGGCGATGTGGGTATGGGATATAATGTAAAATACTCTGTGAGATTATTCCTGTGGATATAGAAGTCTCTAAGGATTTAGTGGCAAAAGAGAAAAGTAGGCGATAGATTCATACAAATACATTCAAAATACACTAAAAAGGGTAATGATAACGAGAGCTATCATGATTAAATATGGAGATTCAAAAAAATGAAACATACAAAAAAAAGGATTGTTCCAAAGAGTCAACAAACGTGAATTAAGCTGCTAGAACCACACTTGATGTGTATTCTACTCAAAATGCGATAGCATTTGGTATGCTGATAAACGATTTACTAAGAGAATTCAAGCTTTTGAATCTATTCTAAAAAAACTTTTTCTAGAGACTTTGAGAGATTCTGAAACTTCAAAAGATGTAGAAAGATTTTTTTTGAGTCTAGTGGCAAAGGCAACAAAACAATGATGTAAAACACCTCTATGTAGCACAGATAGACGTGCTTTTTTATTGTTCTATTCCTTAATAAAAGCAAAAAAAATTATCAATCTTTTATATTTATAGACAAAATATTAAAAATCAATCAGCTTATCAATTTAATTCTATACACATTTACAAACACCACAAAAGAACTTGGAATAATTTTTGTAATCCATGACTTTTCAATAAATATAAACTTTATACGTTATAATATTAGAAGTATTTTTTATTACTAAGGAGGATTTTTGCGTTTTATCTTATTATTGACTCTTTTAATAGATATGGTATATGCAATAGATTCCAAAACACAAAATTCTAAAAATATACAACACAAACTACAAATTGAATGTATTATTCATGCAAAAAAAGATTCTTGTATAAAGCTTATTGACAATGGTCTGCCAAATATATACGAATGCAATATCAAACAAGAGTGTGGCATTATAGGAATAATTTTTCATAATGCAAATCGTAAGAAAGAAGCCATTCCATATTTTAAAAAAATACAAGAACTAAGTGATATAGAAAATCACAATAGCGTAGGATTATTTTACAAGCAAGCTAAAGATTACATCAATGCAAAAAAACATTTTGAATTAGGATGTGCAAAAAAGTCTATGCAAAGCTGTCTTAATCTTGGCATCATGTATCACAATGGTCAAGGTATTAAACGCGACTACAAGCAAGCAATAAAGCTATATAAACAAGCATGTGAAGCCCACATTGGTGAAGGTTGTTATAATGTTGGATTGCTCTACCACAACGGACAAGGAGAGCAAGCAAGCATGACAGAGGCAAAAAAATATTTTCAAAAATCATGTGATAAGCATTATCAAGATGGATGTGAATGGGTTGCAAAATTGCAAGATTTTTAAAATCTTAGGTAATGTAACCTTATAGTGTTTAGAATCGATTCTGGCATTAATAACTAATAATTCCTTAGAATTAAAGCCCTACTTTCATGACCTTTTCATCTCTTTAAAGCTATTCTAAAATGAGTTATCGAGAACTATTGGTATTTCCTCCTTGTATTTTAATCTTTGTAAGTTTATTTTGATACACAGAATCACTTATTCGTTTCAATTTTTCTTTTTGTGCTACACGTGAAAAACCTCTGATATACAAGACATAATCTCCACTTAAATCCATAGAAATCTCAAATGCATGATTATTTTTAGTATCTTGAAAATTATAACCAATAAGATTTCCAGACAATGTACCAACAATTGGTTCACCACCATGTATAGTAATTGTTTTTCCGCTTTTCTTATCAATTTGATTATATGCCACATCTTTACACGTTTTGCTTTGCACTTCACATCGTGAAGATATCCAAATTAGATAATTATCACTCTCAAAAGCAGCTCCGCCATATGACACTGCCGAACAAAAAAGTAAACAAATAATCCACAATCTCATACACAATCTCCTTGAAATATACGTAATTTAAAATCTAAACCATTAAGCTATTGTATCAAATTAACTAGGAATATGCAATATTTATAAATTCTCACACCATAGAAACTATGTGTAATCCTATTATACACCTACTTATATGCTGATTTAGAATAAAACAAATTTAAAAAACTATGAAATCTTAGAGAAATTGTGTTACAATATATTTTTATGGCAAATTTGTAGTTTACAAGATACACTATTTACGGTTTTAAACTATTTACAAAATTTAATATCGAAATTCTAAATCTTTAAAGAAAGGTTTTTAAATGAATAAACTTGCACGTGTCTTAGTAATCTTTGGTGCAATTCTTATTATTATCTTACTTATTGCTTTATTTTTTGGTTCAAGAAAAATAGCTCAAGAGATTGAAAAACGACTGAATCAAAGTATGCAAAATGCCAAAACACAGCTTGAGCAATCCCCACATGATAACAACTATGCAATCCAAAATTTTGACTACACTCCATTTAAATGTAATGGCTTAATGGATTACACATGCCAATCAGATTCAATTACAATGTATGCAAAAGACCCAACCACACGTGATAATCAAACCTACAATAACATACATTTAAAGAACATTGTTTTAAGTATAAGGGATATTAGAAATAAAAACTATCTCTCTTTTGATATAGAAACAGCTATTGATTATCCACATATCGATAAATTTTTTGGTGATTCCAAAACTGGTATTTTAGTATCCTTTTTCAATCAAAATGCAGAAGCCATCTTACCGAATAGAGTACACTGCAAACAAGACTTTACTTATAAGGATTCACTAGATTTAGAATCTAATACCCTCAATGTTGAAACAGTATGCGACTTTGAATCACAAGTGCTTACCACACAAATTAAAGCTACGAATATTTTTATTCCAAAAATCGATAAATCTCATATTTTAGGGATATTATATGAAATTGCAATGGCAATGAATGAAGACATAAATAAAAAAGACTTACAAGCACAAAATATCCCCCATGAATTAGAATCTCTCTATGTTTCTTTACAATCCAAGCAAACATTTAAAGACTTCCTGACACAAAACACAAGATTATCCGATGAACAAAAACAAACATTGCAAACGCAGCTTGATGCGAATATAGTGCTAATGAAATCAGTGGGAATCCGATTTTTGAAATCATACATTGGACAAAGTGGAGCAAATATCGGACAAGGCATAAGCGATTTTATGCAAGGTAATGTTAAGAAACTTAATATTGGTTTGCACCTAAAAACCAAAAATTTTCAACCATTTAAAAATCTATATGCAATGAATATTATAGAATGGCTTACTTATATCAACAAAAATTATACTATACAATCATATTCTGATAACAATGAGACAACACATACTCATAGCACAACAAAGCAATAGAAACAAATACAATATATCAAATAGAAAATGAAAAAGATTCAAATTCCATATTCAATAATGAAAATGAGAAAAAACGTGCTATTTGATACACCCAATGATAATGAATTGCTAGAATCATCATCATTACTTGAATCCTAGATATACATATACTGTATCAAATAAAAATAACATAACAATCCTATTGTATAAAGCAAAATAGCACTACAAATAAATTTTCAGCAATCCCTACCATAATCCACTCTATGTAGTGAAAAGATTGCCCATATTATATATGAGTATTTAGCAAATTATTTCTACTAAAAGTTTATATGAGATATTACAAGACTCAAGCATCTTCTCTTAATGTAAAACACTAATTTTTAGTTTCAGTGTTATATTGTTACTTTTATATTATTTTTAAAAATATCTAATTCTATAAAGCTACTTTATTATCCATTGTATGTAACAAATCTGTATTTATATTTTAATATCATTATAAAATATAAAAATTATGTTACTTTAAGTAATTTTTATGTAAATTAATTTTTACAATTTTACCACTTTAGAATCAAAAAAAAAAAAAACATCATAAAATATATCAATACTTCACAAACTTATTATCTTGAAGGAGGAATTATGCAGACTATGCTAGCTATTGTCGGTTTCGTTGGATTAATAGCTATGGTAATATTGCTTTTAAAAGAAAAAACTTCTGTGCAAGTTACATTCATACTTATTTCTGGAGTAGTTGGCTTTGGACTTGTTGGATTAGAATCTTTAAGCCATTTTGGACTCCATCTTGAAATTGGCAAAGCACTTGGGATAAAAGGTGATTATTTTGGATTAAAGGAGCTTTCGTCTTTTGTAAAAAAGGGAGTTATGAGTGTCGCAGAGACTGCTGCCCTATTTCTTTTCTCCATACTCTTTTTTACAGTCTTAAATACATCAGGTATGTTTGATAAAATCATTAACGCTTTAATAAAACAATGTGGCAAAAATACATATAGCGTTACGATTCTCACTGTGGTGGTAGCCGTTATAGCGCATTTAGACGGCACAGGGGCTTCTACATTCTTAATTGCTATCCCTGCTCTTATGCCAATTTATCACAAGATGGGTATGCGACCCACTACGATGATGATGCTTACTGTATCTGCCATGGGAGTCATGAATCTGCTTCCTTGGGGTGGACCAACTTTACGTGTTGCTATTATTACAAATCAAGATGTTACCGAGCTTTGGACAAGACTTATGCCAATACAAGGTGTATGGCTAGTATTTTGCCTCATACTAGCGATATATATGGGATTTGTAGAATCACAAAGACTTAAAAAATTGGGTATCACTTTGGACAATAGCAAGCAAAGCCTAGATTCCCATAAAGAGATAACACAAGAGACATTCATGCTAAGGAGAGATAACAATTTTGTCGTGAATTGCTTTTTGCTTATCTTTGTCCTTGTGTTGTTGGTATTTGCTGGATTTCCTAGTTATTTCCCTTTTATGATTGGCTCTACTCTCGCACTTTTAATCAATTATCCAAATCTTAAAAATCAAGATAAAGTTGTTAAAAAAGCTAGCTCATCAGCTATCATGATGGCAACGACACTTCTAGCTGCTGGTGTCTTAATTGGTGTTTTTGATAAATCAGGCATTATGAAAGTTATGGCTGGACTTATCCTTAATATCATGCCCGAATCTCTTGGCACATATTTACCCATTATTATTGGAATATTAGCTGTGCCGATGGCAGTCATCTTTTGCACAGATTCCTACTTTTATGGAATCTTGCCCATTGTGGCAAGCGTTGGAGCGGCATTTGGTATCGATGCGGTTACGCTTGGCATTGTTATGGTTGTGTGTAGAAACAGTGCGACTTTTATGAGTCCCGTAGTCCCCGCCACTTTACTTGGCTGTGGATTAGCAAATATTAGTGTCAAAGAACATGTGCAAGCAACATTTTTTTACGCATGGATAATCAGCATTGCTTGTCTCATATCTGGATACCTCTTAGGTGTCATTCATCTTTAATTAAGGAGTTTCTATGCAAAAAATCAGTATTCTGCTTTCTAGCATTTGTTGTTCAGTTCTTTTTGCCCAAACACAAGGAAATTCTGAAGCACAATCTCAAGTGATGGAATCTAGCACAACCACAACAATCTCTAAAGAACAGAAAGAAGCCACTATAGATTCTCTCTATAAAGATATATTTAAAAAGGCAAGTGTGAAAGGCTTTGCCTTTGGGAGAGTTCATTCTATACATGGACCACGTGGCGAGGGATTCTCACAACAATATCGCATAAAACTTGATGTAACCACAGGGAAAATTTATGGATTTAGCCTCACAGGTGGAATCTTTTTTTCTCAAGGCTCATCAGCCATTGATGCAGGACGTACAACTGATGGTGATGTACAAGGAGCAAGAGGTACAGCATATAATGATAATTTTGCAGATAGATTCAATGTTGGCACGATTTATATGAGTAAAGAATTCAATGTAGAAAAAGCAAAACTCAATGTTAAAATCGATGCGGGAAAAATGAATATCGCATCACCTCTTAATGACAAAAATTTAGATTTAGGCTTAGGAGGTGCATTAAATATCAAACATACTACAAATAATGCCGAGTTTAAATACTATGCCGCTTTTTTTGATAGCTGGAATACTGACCATGCAAACTATAATATCCGTAGACGAGGGCTTAATGGCACAACAAATATTAATGGCATACCACCTCTATTTACTAATGCTACCTTAGTAGACCAAGAAGCCGCAGCAGTCGGCATTGGGAATAATTTAACTATCTTCCATATTAATACAAAGCTTTTTAAAAATCTTAGTATCAATGCCTTGTATGCGAATATTTACGGGCTTTTTGATTATATGGCTTTTGGTGATATTGGTTATAAACTCAATATCACAAAGAATCAAAACATTACATTTTTAGCACAGATTGCCGCTGCTGGAATGAGTAATAATCCACATATTGACATAGGGCATAAAGGCAATGCGGTTAACAATAACTTTGGTTATGAATTTGCCAATCTTTCAGCAAAACATAGAGGCGTATATAATATCCAGGTAAAATATAAGGTGGGAGGTTTTTCAACCAAATTGGGGTACTTAGGTAGCTTTGGTGATGGCTATGGAGTTTTACTCGCACATAAAAGTGGCATTGACACTGCAGGTAAAGTATGGAATGGTAATTTTACGGCAACCTATGAAGGATTAGGCTTTTTGGGTTCTGGAAGCTTTAGGGGGACAAGCCTTAGCGTTGCTTATCTTGCTATGAAATATACCTTTACGATTCCACTCGCAATCGGACTTGATGTGAGCTATCTTTTTGGTAATAATAATTTTCCTCTTTTAGATGCTGCATGGGCAAATGTCCAGACACATAGTCTTGCTGCCGAAAGCGGCGGGAGTTTAGTCGGTGGTAAGACAACTTTTGTTAACGCAAATTTCTTTGAGATTACACCTTCGATTAGTTATACATTCTTTAAACATTTTGAAATCTCTTTTTTTACAGCGGTATTCGTTGGTGACCTTGAGTTTATCAAAACACGGACAGAGCTTAAATGGACATTTTAAATAGAAATACTCTATGACATCGCTACTATGTGGTAGTAATAACACAAAAAAGCCCGATATTTACGCTATATATAACACTTAAAAAATATGCTAAAATAAGACTTATATATACTTTTATAAATTTACATGTTAAATTCTATTTAAAAGTTACGACTACGCAATACAAAACAGAAAAAGATATAATAAAGAGTATTAAAGAGTTTGAAAAAAAGACTAATGATAAGAGTGGCAATAAGAAACTATATTTAATCAAAGATAGTGTAGTTAAAAATCTCTATCTTTGATTAAGAGCTGCTAAACAGAATACAAACATAAGCTTTATTTATAGAAAATAGTTCATGAAGTTTTAAACTACACAGCCATCATGCAAACTTTTTTGATTCCATATAGAATCTGCACACAGCTATTGTAATGAAAATCAAAAAATTTTAGAATCTCATTATGGATTGCAACCTCACTCTGCATAATCTCATGTCAATGTCCAAGCAACACAAAAAATAAACAGACTGGAAAAGATAATTTTGCAATACAGTCTTAGTCGCATATAGATTAAGAATCTCATCAAAGCAATGATTATATAGAGTCTAGATTCTCATACACACATGTTAATCTATTATGCCTGAGGATATGAAGTATCCGAAACATCTAAAATTCAAGAATCTAAAAAGAATCTAGAATCTTGTCATTTAGATTCTCTATTGCTTCACTTTAGTTATAATAACAATATGTATATCCTGCTTTTTGGATTGTTTCGTTATGCTTACACTGCCTTACAGTAGATAAAATATTGAAGAATCCATAAATAATTTTTGAGAATCTGAAAATCTAGCCATATTGATGCTAAAAATCTGAAGCAACTAAAGTATAGATTCGTAGATTCTAAAAGTGTAGATTCTAGAATTTAAAACCCTAGATTCTAAGGCTAACACTAAAGAATTAGTCTTCCATCTATCATCTCTACAAGCTTACAGAATCTGAAACACGAATCGTAGAAAAAAGCGGCAAATAATATAGCAATATTTACATTTTGTAAAGATGAAAAAAATGTGAAGCATTGCATAAAATACCACATACACTACTTTTACTACTTTGCATAAAATAACGAGATTCAAAGCTCAGCCTCTCTATAACATATCACAAATAGGTGATTATCGCATTGACTCTATAAATTTTGCAAAGCACTGCTATTACTTGTGTAATTAACATTGTAATAGATTCCGCCATTCACTTATACGAGCCTAGCATTACGCAATATTGCCAAATAATAACAATTTTATAACTCTATAAAATATCACTACACAAAAACACGCACAAAATAGGGCTTTTACTATGCTTATAAGTAAAATATCATATAGCAATAAAAGTATATACAATGTGGTTAAGATTAAAGTTATGAGATTATCTACTATATTTATTGAGATTTTTACAGTAATTGCTTCTATGATTTATGTTTAGCTATTGAGATAATCTCAACGTTAAAAGTTTAGGTTATCATGTATTGCATTTTGTTTATTTGTAGCTTTTTATAATAAATCATTATATGTATATTACTTAGAATATGGAACAAAAATTTATAATACAAATTTTAGTCTCTTTATAAATCTTTCTATGCTAAAATATATGCCAGAAAAACCAAAATTAACACAAGGTTTTAGTCTCTTTATAAATCTTTATATGCTAAAATTAGCATATCGGTGTGAAATATCACTTTATCGTTTTAGTCTCTTTATAAATCTTTATATGCTAAAATTTTGATTTCTTTATACACTACTTTTTGAGAGTTTTAGTCTCTTTATAAATCTTTCTATGCTAAAATTAGCTCCGACGTGATTAGATCCATTTTTGAGTTTTAGTCTCTTTATAAATCTTTCTATGCTAAAATTAAAATCCCTTTAGGAATAACAAGCTTTTTGTTTTAGTCTCTTTATAAATCTTTCTATGCTAAAATTAACACTAGGGTGAACGTCATCGCCCATGCGTTTTAGTCTCTTTATAAATCTTTCTATGCTAAAATTGCGGTGTATCCCACGCTTTCAGTGGTTAGTTTTAGTCTCTTTATAAATCTTTCTATGCTAAAATTTAAGGGTGATTTAAAGTTACCTTTGACTGGTTTTAGTCTCTTTATAAATCTTTCTATGCTAAAATAACAGATAGCAAGGCTGGGAATGTAGCATAGTTTTAGTCTCTTTATAAATCTTTCTATGCTAAAATTTATAGCGATACTCGTCATATCGGTCAATGTTTTAGTCTCTTTATAAATCTTTCTATGCTAAAATAATATATCTCCTTGTTTAGCGAAAGCGTAAGTTTTAGTCTCTTTATAAATCTTTCTATGCTAAAATCACACCTGCTTGAAATCCTTGAGAAATCTGGTTTTAGTCTCTTTATAAATCTTTCTATGCTAAAATTGTAACCACGTACTGTGATATATATGTGTCGTTTTAGTCTCTTTATAAATCTTTCTATGCTAAAATTGTCCTGCATACTCTATCACCAAATGAAAAGTTTTAGTCTCTTTATAAATCTTTCTATGCTAAAATACGATTGGATGAGTAGTCATAGTCCTTTTTGTTTTAGTCTCTTTATAAATCTTTCTATGCTAAAATCAATCGACAATGGTATCTTGATCGTGGTTTGTTTTAGTCTCTTTATAAATCTTTCTATGCTAAAATCAAATTTTCTTTTCTATCGTATAACATTTAGTTTTAGTCTCTTTATAAATCTTTCTATGCTAAAATTTTATCATTGGGAATATAACTGTAGGTTGTGTTTTAGTCTCTTTATAAATCTTTCTATGCTAAAATAGAATAGGCGGGGCTATATTGAGTGCTGTTGTTTTAGTCTCTTTATAAATCTTTCTATGCTAAAATACTTAACCCTATCCCTATTGTTGCGAATTTGTTTTAGTCTCTTTATAAATCTTTCTATGCTAAAATAGACAAATTATTAAAATAAACACAATCTAAGTTTTAGTCTCTTTATAAATCTTTCTATGCTAAAATATCAGAAAGCTTAGGATTAACTATGATCGAGTTTTAGTCTCTTTATAAATCTTTCTATGCTAAAATTTCGGCTTTAACCTCTTCAGGCTCCTTTTGTTTTAGTCTCTTTATAAATCTTTCTATGCTAAAATTCATCATTCAAATAAAGCTCCTTAGTATAAGTTTTAGTCTCTTTATAAATCTTTCTATGCTAAAATTATATAGAGTAGAATGTTTTTTTTTTTTTTGGTTTTAGTCTCTTTATAAATCTTTCTATGCTAAAATACCAGTAGCGGCAGCCTCGTAGATATTTTGGTTTTAGTCTCTTTATAAATCTTTCTATGCTAAAATACCATACTCGGATACACAAACATACGATATGTTTTAGTCTCTTTATAAATCTTTCTATGCTAAAATGCAGATAAACCATAATCACTCATATTATATGTTTTAGTCTCTTTATAAATCTTTCTATGCTAAAATAACCTCAGAGCGTGGGACCTGCGACCACTGGTTTTAGTCTCTTTATAAATCTTTCTATGCTAAAATCTTCAATCCGTTTCCGTAGATGTTTATTGGGGTTTTAGTCTCTTTATAAATCTTTCTATGCTAAAATAAATATAATAACGTGAAAATGAGGCCGACAGTTTTAGTCTCTTTATAAATCTTTCTATGCTAATATAAATCTTTCTATGCTAAAATTCAGGAACTTTTGTAACTAATGATTGAAGGTTTTAGTCTCTTTATAAATCTTTCTATGCTAAAATTCCGTTCAGAATTTAACGCATTACAATTTAGTTTTAGTCTCTTTATAAATCTTTCTATGCTAAAATCTGATAGGGCGAACAACACTGAAACATCTTGTTTTAGTCTCTTTATAAATCTTTCTATGCTAAAATTAAAATGCCTTTAGGGACAACAATTCTCCTGTTTTAGTCTCTTTATAAATCTTTCTATGCTAAAATACTAACTCCATCTTTGATAAGCCTATCAATGTTTTAGTCTCTTTATAAATCTTTCTATGCTAAAATTAAAATGCCTTTAGGGACAACAATTCTTTTGTTTTAGTCTCTTTATAAATCTTTCTATGCTAAAATCTTTAAAATTTTTACGAGCCAATCCAATTCGTTTTAGTCTCTTTATAAATCTTTCTATGCTAAAATATCAGAAAGCTTGGGATTGACAATTATAGAGTTTTAGTCTCTTTATAAATCTTTCTATGCTAAAATACCACTTACAGTTACATCCCGAATGATAAAGTTTTAGTCTCTTTATAAATCTTTCTATGCTAAAATGGACCTGCGACCAAGTGTAACCAAATTTAGGTTTTAGTCTCTTTATAAATCTTTCTATGCTAAAATCAGGAAAGTCGAGTTATTTGTTGAGTTTGAGTTTTAGTCTCTTTATAAATCTTTCTATGCTAAAATTTAGACTGTCGCCGATGGTTGCTCCTGTGATGTTTTAGTCTCTTTATAAATCTTTCTATGCTAAAATAAAAAAACCGAAACGCGTAAAGCCTCTTGCGTTTTAGTCTCTTTATAAATCTTTCTATGCTAAAATCGCCATGTTTTGAAGCATAAGACGATTCGCAGTTTTAGTCTCTTTATAAATCTTTCTATGCTAAAATTCACTGTGGGTGAGGGGGGATCTTTCTTAAGTTTTAGTCTCTTTATAAATCTTTCTATGCTAAAATCTTTCATGAACTCGTTGTGTCTCTCGATTAGTTTTAGTCTCTTTATAAATCTTTCTATGCTAAAATTCTGATAGGGCGAACAGCACTGAAACATTCTGTTTTAGTCTCTTTATAAATCTTTCTATGCTAAAATACCCTTGAAATTGAGAAAATATTAGGATACAATTCACATATAGAAAGATTTATAAAGAGACTAAAATAAACTTGTCGGTTAGTGCAGGGTGCGAGATTCATCTTAAGAATCTGCCAAAAATCCCAAAACCGATATGACTTATACAGCGTATTTACTACAATATTCATAATGATTACCATCTTATCTACAATAACAAAATAACAATAAGATTTTTTATAACAGTATTGCTATTTCGTACTATCCTTAACCACGAATAACTCCAATCATTCAACGACTTTGCATACAATACAACATTTTTATTATATGTTTTGTATAGTGATATAGCATCACAATCTACACTTATAAACACGCATAAAATAGGACTTTACTATGTTTATTAATAATATCATATCATATTATTATGTGTTATTTGTAATATTCATATTAATAAAAGTATATATAATTCTTATGTAAATTAAACCTGTAAATTTGTTTTGCAGTAATCCTGTATATACGCTTTTATGCTTTAAGTACTTAAAAAAGATTCTAGACTCTTATTAATTTATTTTGTATTATTTTACAATTTCTACATAGTTTAACTTATTTTATATTTAAATGTTTTTGTAAGCAATTGTAAAGCTTTTGAATTATTTTCAAAACATATTCTTATATTTAAATGAATAACCTTATTGTGTTTAGAAAGTATTCATCTTAAAAGGAATATGTTTAAACCTCAACGTTAAGAGCTTAATGTATCGTTATATCTAGTATAGTAAGATTACCTACTTTTTGAAAAAAGTATTTATATTAACTCGTATTACATTTTTGCTTATTTGTAACTTTTTATAATAATTATTGTATATCAAGTTTGATATTTGAATATCCCACCCATTACCCACTGTTCTACATATTCATGACTTCAATCCTCCATCTTTTCATCAAAACTAAAAAGTGTGAGATTTTTTTGGTTATTCATCTGTTCATTAAAGCTCTCACTCCCAAGCAAAATTTCCATAGAATCAAACTGCTTCTCTGTGATGATAAGACAGCGGATACTCCCCCTTGGCGGGACAAACTTCCTCACATTATTGATAGCGGCTTTTGCAGATGCACTACCCTTACAGATTCGCATATACACGCTAAATTGCATCATAAAAAAGCCAAGCTTAATAAGATTATTACGAAACTTCGTGCCTGTCTGCCTATCTTTCTTAGTCTTAGTAGGCAAATCAAACATCACCAGCACCCGCATAAACTTATCCTCCACCATACCCTACTCCATACAAACCACCACCAATGGTTGCCCATACAACAAAGCATTTTTAAACCGCTGCACATACTGATTAATCGCTCGACTTAGCGGGAAACTCTGCCCTCCCACCTTTGCCTCACTTTGTAGATTCTCAATCAAAGCCTTTTTATCCTGCTTGCTCATACACTCCAAATCCTCATCAAGAGAATCTAGCCCCCTAGATTCCAAAAGCCCAAGCACACATCTATCCACAAAAGGACGAAACACCTCGATAATATCATCACAGAGATTAAATTGATTAAACTGATTGCTATGCTTTATCCCACTCCAAGTGAGTAGCCCACTCATACACACACTACGGATTACACAGCTCCGCACGATAGCATAGCCATAATCTAGCAAGGCATTGTGAATCTTGTGTTTGGCTTTGCGTGAAAACCCTATCCCAAAAAGTGTCTTAAAATACAATGCTGCTGCCTTCGCCTCAACATTACTAGCATCATCTGCCTCTACTTTTTCACACATTCTCGCCAACTCCGCTGCTTCTGTAATATAGCCACAAGATTGCAACACAGAGGCTTGATTAGCAATTTTATTTTGCACGATTTGCTGCCAAAGCTTTGCCTTAGATTCTGTGCTCACAGCGATTTGCTCTCTTGCCACTTGCGCATTGGCAAAATGCCCCAAAAATGGCGTGAAAATTCCATTGATAGCATGTGTCCTATCACAAGTAAGCACCAGCACTTTAGATTCTGCTAATGCACTCAAAAGCGCTTGGGTAATCGTGATTTGAGGGCTTTCTAGCACCACACAATGCAAATCCTTGATATAGAGTTTTGCCACCTCATCATTTCCCGCTATTACTAAATGATTATCTTGCAGGCTAAGTTTTGCTCTACTTGATATGATGACATTTTTAAATGCCTCATCATAGCCCATTGTATCTCCTTATTATCTTTCATTGTGCATTATTTTGCTTCCGATGTTTCTTAGGAGAAGTCTTGAGGGCGATAGGCTGCCTTGGCTCATATTTTGCCTCTTTTATTTCCCCTAGCGGCGAAACCTTGTATTTTTTAAAGACTTTGAGATTTTGAATGCTTCCCCTACCCACCACCTCTTTTTCTATGGCTTCGCTAAAAAGCTTCTTTTGATTCTCATTAATCTTCGTAATATCATTGCAATGATGTCTAACCTTAATCCTCCCATCTGATGCATCTAAAGACACAAAATACGCTAATTCTGGCTTTTCCATATCTCTTTTCTGCACCTCTATCAAATCATCTTTAAAAAGCGAAAAACAAAACTCATAGTTAGAATCCATCTCTAGCCAGTCCTTGATAATCCTATCGTTATCCTTGCCACTCACCACAGCTTTATTAGGCAAGATTCCAAGGGCAAAATCCATCGTATAAATAGGCACAGCATAGAATCTCCCGCTTTTTTTGTGCTTAAAAATATCCACACGCACCATAGGTCCATTTACCACGATTTTTGTCCCAATCTGTCGTATTTTGCCTAGTGCTAATGCCTTCTTAACACCCTCTGAGCTCCCATAATCCCTTTTAGAAAACTTTTTCTTGTATTTAGAAATTTGCTTCCATTCTTTTTCTGGCAGTCCTTTTTGCTCCTCCGCAATTTCTTGCTCACTCTTTCGTTGCCAATAAAAAAGCTTCCCATTTTGCTCCTGATAAAATGTTTCCTCATGCAACGCCCCTCTTGCCCGCTTCCTTGGTGGGCGTGAGACAAAGATTTGCCCCACTTTTGCTAGCACCTGCTCCCTAAAGCCGCTAAAAGGCTCAAAAAACGCCCTTTGTGTCTTAAACTCCTCTTTTGCTAACTCTTTAGCATAGAATCTTGCCTTTAAGCTTTCTTGGTTTTGTCTAAATTGTGAGAATCTCTGTATCATCGCCGCATTGATATAAGCGATGATAATCGCATCGATAGCGTGGTGGGTATGCTCATAGCGGTTTTTGCTACCCAATCCCCAAAAATGCCGCATAGTCGCAGTTAGCATTCCCTTCACTGCTTCCACATGAATCTTGCTGTCTTTCTCTCCCGCAATAAGTGCTGTGTTTTCATGAGAATCTAGCGGCAAAAATTTCAAATACTCTTTAGTGTAGTTAGCAATCAAACGCGCGATATAGCCAGAATCCACGATATTACGACTTTTAAACCCAGCCTCTCTATCTCCAAAGCCTTTGTCCAAAATCCGCTTTGCCTTTTTCTTTGGATAGCCACTCCTAAGGGCTAGAGATTCTATCTCTCCCCATTTTTGAGAATCTCCCCCAAATGCCTCATAGGGTGTTTTATTGCCCTTGTTTTGATTCTCATTTGTAAAAACCAGCACTTTATTCATATAGCTATCATCGCTACTTCGCGAATAAGGCAAAATATGGTCGATTTCTAACGCTCCTTGCTCCTTGAGATTTGCTAAAGTGATTTTCCTCCCACTATATACACATATTTCATTCTGCTCCCTAAAAAGCCGCAATTTCAGGATATTCCCCTCACTTAGTGTCAATCCCAGCTTCTCGCACTCTTGCATAGCCTGCACCCTTGCTTGATGGTTACTCTCTATCTCTTTTTTGTATTTTTCTCTCTCTTGGAAGTTTTTTCCCACATCTCGCGTAAGCTCAATGTGAATCTTATGCACACTTCCATATTTTGCAATCAAAGCATTAAGAATCTTACGATACTCCGCTATCGCCCTATGCACCACCGGATTTGTTAGCTCATCGGCATAGATACTCTCACAAAAGGGTGGCAAAAACTTGCTCTTTTTGTCATTATGCCGCGCCTTTAGCCCTGCTAATTTGCACGCCTCATCATACCGCATTCCCTCTCGCATAAATGGCAAAATCTCGCTTAATGCCTTAAGGCTCAAATTAATATGACCACTAAAATCCATAGGCATTAGCTGTGCAATCTGCTCCTCGCTCAATCTCCTATATGTACGAAGCTTTTTGGCTAGCTCCTCTTCATCTTTGATAAGCGTCATATCTCGTGCGATAGAATCTGCCAATGCTCTATCCCCTGCTATCTCACTTAGAATCTCGCAAAACTTTTTTAGATTCTTATGCTCTATGAATTTTTTAGTTTCAGGATTTGAGGTCTTTTGTTTGTGTGTAGAATCTCCATTTGTGTTTTTGGATTTTCTAGCCATATAATCTACTTCTTTAAAGCGGATTCTCTCATCAATATGCAAAATCTTGCGTAATTGCGCAAAGCTCAAGCTCCCCTTTTCACACACAGCCTTAAACACAGAATCTAACATTTGCTTATATTGCCCTTTGCTATACACTTCCCCACTTTCTTTACTTATATAGGTTAGCACATTAATGGTTTTGCTAAGTGTGATAAACTCCACGGCACTAAGAGAGCATTTTGGCGCACGAAATTCATCAGGATAAAATGTGCATTTTCCCACAAGGTGCGAAAAATCCTTAAGCGGTCGTCGATAAAAAGCAATCTGAAAAATCTCATCTAAAAACTCTTTGGTCAGTGAGAATCTAGCCCCTTTTTTATGAGTCTCTTGCTTTGTGCAATCTCTCATCTGCTTTGCACAATCTCCTAGAAACTGCCCACTTTGAGAATCTCCTATCTTTGGGAATCCAAGCTCTTTTTGTCGTGCAAAAATCAGCTCCAATTCCCGATATAAATCCGCTTGCAACATACAATTTTCATATGCCCCACTCTTATTGCGTATGGGTTTTATTGCCCGCACCTTTGCTCCAAACGCATGATGAGGATTCTTGATTACAAGACTTTCAGCCATTGTATTGCCCACTTCCCCATTTGCTGCACTCTCTGTGCTTTTATCTCGAACTTCCTTACACGGTATCCATTGATCCCCTATCCACACTTCACAAAATTCTTTATAAAAATACTCGCCAATTGTGCGGTATTTGGCTACTTTTAGACTATTTTCTTGCAATGCTTTTTGAATCTTACCCTGCTCTTTTTTCTTACTCTCATCATTACCTACAAGCCTCGTATTGTTATTGCTATAGCCACGATGCTTTGCGATATGTAAAATCACTCTAGCAAGCTCCTCCTTACTCAAAGCCCTCTCTAGTGCCTCATATCGCAACGCATAAGGATTGGTAAGATTTGTGCCACTAAAAGCCTTAGGCAATTCACCATCAGCTGAAATATAATCTTGATAGCACAAGCCCCACTCTTTTGCAAGAAGTCTTTTCAACATCTCTAGCCTACTTTTGCGTCTTGAAAGTCGCTTGCGAGTGCTTCTTGCCTCTCTACGCGGGAGGGCTAGAGAATCTCCTGTTTTGGGATTTTCTGCTTTGGTAAATATCCGCACCCCACAATCTCGCAATTCCCCATTTTCTACAAATGCCCAGCCAATCGAGGCAATCCCAATATCAAAGCCTAGAATCTTTGTATGCATTTTGACTCCTTATTCATTTTACTCATTATGATAGACAGATTACATGACAACTTGTCGATAACGTAAACGCCGTGATGCTCAAAATAACTGCAATTACATCTTAAACTTCATCATAAGCTAAAAACAACATTACAAATTTTATAGAATCATCAAAAGACAAACATCAAGTAACATAGAGAAATCTATAAATATTTTCTAGCACCCCTATAAACTCTTTTCCAATAATTATTTTCAAGGTTTGCAATGGTTACTTTTTTGCCTTTTCCTGGAGCATGAATAAACTTCCCATTACCTATATAAATTCCCACATGATTCACTGCCTTGCTTTTATTGGTTGTAAAAAACACAAGATCTCCAGCTTGTAGATGAGACTTTAAAACAAATTTTCCTGTATTAAATTGGTCACGTGAGATTCTAGGTAGAGAGAGACCATTTAGCTGATACACCGCACGAACAAGCCCACTGCAATCAAAACCACTAGAGTTTGTTCCACCCCATTTATATGGGACACCAAGATATTGATGTGCATCTCTTGCAAGATTTTTTCGAATAGTGTCTTTTTTGGAATCTTTTTGATTAATAGCATAACTACTTGGACTTACAATCATATATTCATCTATAAGTTTTTGTTTTTTATATTGCAATGCCATTTTACTTGCTAAAGCAGAATCTTTGTAATTTCCAAATCGCACTTTATACATATCCTTTTCCTTAAAGAAAAAAGCATCCAATTTCTTTTTATTAAGTAAATCTGCAAGATTCCACGCATTTTCAAGCTTTTTAAAACTCCCAACTTGTATACTATATGCAAGACTAGCAATATTTTTCTGTATCGGCAGCTTGTCAGTATGAGAGCTTGCAAACGAAAAACTACTATAATAAAAAAATAGTATAACAATACCTATTTGTTTCACTAGATTCCCCAATTAGTTAGAATACTCGATTGTAATGCAAGATTATCAAAGAATGTAAATGGTAACAAACGTAGTTAAATGAAATAAGCAAGAAACGATATGATTTAGAATCTCAAAACAGAATCCATAATAGCTATTCGTAATATTCTTGAATATCCTTTTTTGAATGTAACCATGGTTGATATGTCGTTTTAGTAGTATCACAATAACGGCAAAAAGGTATAGGTTTAGCTAAGAATTGCAAAATATCAGAATAGGTCGTAGTGGGAATATGAATATCTATAGAATCAAATGTTGAAGTTTGAAGATTCTGCTTAAAATGAGTGTTAAAATATGATATATTTGAGGCAACAGAACATGGATAAATTTTACCGTTACTAAGCTGGGTACAACTATTAGCACGATGGCAATGAATGAAACTTATAAAAGGGTCGCAATCTCCTTTTGGATTCAAACAGGTTTTAAAGCTATATTTTTCCTCTTCACCATAAAATTTAAATGTGATATTATAGTCTTCACATCGCTTACGTATTGAATCCCAATCAATGCCAATAGGATACTTTGTTGGGGTAATCTCTATTTTGCAATCCCTGCATGTTTCCCAAAAGCTTTCATCTTGTTTTGGCAGCAAAATTCCATTTGTGATAATATGAATGGTGCTATATGGAAAATATCGTCTTGCAATGCGACAATATTCTTTACAATTCTTATTTAATAGTGGTTCACCTCCTATAATAGAAATAGTTTCAATAAAGCCTTGTGAAAGCTCACTTAACCTTTTTATATCTTTTTCAAATTGTGCCATATCATAATGTGATTTTTTAGCAAATTGAGAAAAATGATCACAGCTATAACAATGTAAATTACAATGAGCAGTGATGTCAACAGAAATACTTCGCAAGAAAGCTTGTGGTGTGAGCCTTGCCATATAATTTGTCTGGAGTCGTAGAGTATTTTCAAGAAATTCGTGCTGTTTGCGGTTTTTAATAATTGAATGCACCCATTTTGTTGGCTTCAGTCGCTTTAAAAACTTCATAGTTTATCCTTAATCTTAATAAGTTACGACCACATTACCAAAAAAAAAAAAAACAAAATGGCAACATAGAGTAAATATAATGTTAAAAAATAAAAATAACAATGACATTGCAAAGCAATATATAACAACTTACATGGATAGAAAAAACTTTGCAGATTCTATTTTCTGCCAACCTTGTGCATTATCTATAAAATAATACTGAGAAATAAAAAGCTATGCAGACATCAAATACTAGATGTTAGACGATTGTTTATCTTAGAATCTTATAGAGAAATAATTTGGAATTCTAAGAATCTTGTTGCTGTCTTTCTTGTTATTGCGAGAATTCTTATTGGCAGTTTCATTCTTGTTAGTAGATTTATGGCAATCTAGGATTCTGATTGTAGAATCTCTCATGTCGAATTTTTAGGTCAAATATCTTGGAGAAAATCATTTTTAGGATTGTTTCACTTAATACTAAGATATTTTGGATATTTTGCCTTCTTAAGATATTTCTCTTTATTTTTTAGATGTTTTATTATCGCAAGATTTTATTGCATTTATTGAGATTTCGCCTAAAGCTCAACTAATGGGAAAGACAAGAGGACGTAAGGAAGCCAAATGAATAAGGCTCAATATGACATGGGAATATGATAAAAAGAGCCTAATATGATAGAATCTTAGAATCCCCGCAATATTCAAGTCCATATTTAACCCCTATCTCTATTTTTCTCCATTCTGTATACCATTCTTTCAATTTTTAAACAATAGCTTAAAAAATTAAAACATAAAACGAATGCCACCATTAATCTCAAATGTATTGGGTAATCCATATTTGCCAAAATGTGTGTTACTGATATTTGCAATAGCACTCAATGTACGTGTGATTCCAAATTCTGCCATTACATTCAATTCCCCCTGCACTAATCCATTAATATTACCACCATAAAACTGTGAGCCATTAAAAAATGTCGCACCATAAGCAACATAAGCATTGAGTTTCCCATCAAGCAAATTCAGTCGTAAGGCACCATAGACTAAATGAGCATTTTTTCCCATTTTGATAGCTCTACCACCCCACACAAAAAATGGTTGGATATTATTGTAAAATGAATAGAGCATATTGCTTTGTGTGCCATTACCAACACCCAATATTCCAAGACTCCCCATTCCCGCATCACCAGTTGCCACATAGCCTATCATACCGTCTATATTGCGATAGCCAAGTGTAATTTTAGAATCAAAAAGAAATGTGTTAGTTTGAAAAGCCCTTATGTTATCACTGTCCTCAAAACTTCCAGCAAAACCCAAATCCGCTCCAATCCACCATACACTATTATTAAAACGTAACGCCCAATGTAATCTTGCCCCAGCAGTAGCAAAAACACCGGGTATAAAAGTGCTAAATACACTCATAGAGGTAGAGTTTTTTCTATCACTTTTATCACCAGTTAGATGATAATGGATTCCAAGATTAAACCAACCAGTCGTATCAAGTCTCCTAAATTGTGAAATTTCATAATAGCTAACACGTCCATAATTATACGCCCATATTAATTCTAATACAAAATTCTTAAAGCTAGCATTACGAAACCATATCCCATCAATAAGATGATTTACCCACTCACTTATTGGCTGAAATCGCCCAGCTTTTATGGCAGTATCACCATCATAATATTCAAGAAAAGATTCGCCTAATGCAATGCTACTATCACCTAAAATAGCATTCCCAGTATTATTAAAAAAATCCCTTCTCATACCATTACTTGGACTAAATATCGCTTGAGCAGCACGAAAAGATATAGCTGCACGCATATTATAGTAGAATCCAGTTGTATATCCCAATCCCACAGATGCATTAATATATCCACCATTACCAAGTAATTTGTTTTCCCCATATAGATTATTAGGATAGTACCCAGTATTGCCATTGCTTGACATATAATTACCATACAAAACAATATCTATTAATTTTTCTCCATTCAATAACGCATCATCAAGTGTCTTATACTGTGCAAAACAAACAGAGATACAAACAATAAAAAAAACAAAAAAACGCATAACTCTCCTTACCATGCGATTGTATTACTATGCCATTAATAAATGAAAGTTTTTATTGTATCCAAAGATTATCAAGCAAACGTACACTTCCAACACGGACTGCAAGCAGAAAAATACATTTTTCTGCTCGTGTCGTAATCTCTAAATCATGGGTATAAAAATCCATGTAATCTATTTGCAAAGATTCTAAAATTTTCATTGCTTCATTTTTTAATACCGTTGTGTCTCTCTCATTGTCTTGTATGATACGAGATTCTATATGAAATATTGCTTTTGGAATCAAGATTGCATCTTGCCGTTGTTTGGAATCCAAATATACATTTCGGGAGCTAAGGGCTAATGCGTCAAAATCACGAATTATAGGCATGCCTATAATCTGAATAGGTATACATAAATGACGCACCATTTTTTGAATGATTAGGAGTTGTTGTGCATCTTTTTTGCCAAAATATGCACGTGTTGGCATGATAAGATTAAAAAGCTTTAATACAATCTGCAAAACTCCAGCAAAATGTGTTGGGCGATAATATCCCTCTAAAATGTACCCCATTTTCTTTGGTGGATTCAGCGTGATTTCATCTTCTTCATACATGATTTGTGATGTTGGAATAAATACAATATCAACATCTAAGTTTTTACAAAGTTGCATATCATTTTCAAGTGTTCTTGGATATTTTGCTAAATCCTCATTTGGAGCAAACTGCGTAGGATTCACAAAGATTGATACAATAGTAATATGATTGTGTGTAGTACTAGCTTGTATAAGACTCTTATGTCCATCATGTAAAGCCCCCATAGTAGGCACTAGACCAATACTTGGTATGGTAGAATCTAAAGTGAATATCTTACTCGAATCACTATGTATGGAATCATCAGAATTATGGATTGCTTTTCTGTATTCATAATATTGTTGTTGTTTGTATGCAATGGCTTGCTGCAATTCTTGCTTAGTTGTAGCAATATAGAAAAAATCTTTGTGTGTCATGGTAATGGTATCATGATATTGTGTAGCAAACATTCTTACATTGAAGTAGCAATTTGTTGTAGTATTTAGCTTTGTCGTTTTACAATATGCCCGATAAGCTGCTATATCCTTGTCATACATGGTTTATCCTTATAATACAGATGTAAATACAATTGATTATTTTTATAAAAGGCTGACTATGTTTGTTGTAGTATTGAAGAAAGTCGTGCTATAAAAATGACAAGTATCATAAGTGGAGCTAAAACCCTAAGACAAAATAACCATAACTCAAAAATACATTCATATCTAAAAAAACCAATAGTCCATTGTCTTAATGTTGCTTTTGGGATAAAATACCCTATAAATAAAGAACCAAAAAAGCTACCCCAAGTAAGCAAGATATTAGCACTAAGCCATACACTCCAATCAAAAAGATTTCTACCGAAAAATGTGAGATAGCTTGAAAACTCTGCATTCATGGAAAATATGACTATCACACCTACAACAAAAATTAAAAAAGTAACCCCATAAGTAATAATAGAGCGGGAAAATTTTGTCCTATCATCTAAATATTTTACACATGGTTCAAGGAGTGACACTGTCGATGAGATTCCAGCAAAGAGTAATCCTATCATAAAAAATATTGATAAAACATTGCCAAATATGCCAAAATGCCCAAACATAACAGGCAAGGTAATAAATACTAACCCGGGACCATCACTTACATGTTTCACATCACCATATTCAAACACAAAAGCAAAAATCATAAGTCCAGCCACAAGAGAAATGATAATACCAGAAAAAACAATACAAAATGCACTTGAAAGCAAATTCTGTTGTTTACTCATATGCGAAGAATAGGTAAGAATAGTCCCAGCACCAAGTGATAATGAAAAAAAGACTTGCCCCATAGCATCAATAACAACCTGAGAATTAATCTTTGAAAAGTCTGGTTTAAACATGAATGCAATACTTTGAGAAAAGCTATGAAGCGACATGGCATAGAACAATAAGCCAAAAAATATAACAAAAAGCATTGGCATAAGAATATAATTGAGTTTTTCAATGCCTTTTATGCCATGCACTATGCTATAAGCAGTTATAAATAATATTATTGCAAAACAGAGAATCTGATAAGGTAGCTGTTGCATGCTAGAGCTAAAATCAATAAATATAGCTTTACTTGTTGCAAAATCACTTGGCAAATGAAAACTCACATATACCAAATAATACAATACCCAACCCAATACTGCACAATAAAACGTAAGTGTAACGGGACCAGCAAATAGCACCAACCCCATAAAACGCCATGGAGTCTTTTCATTATGTGCTATGTGTTTAAAGCTATCGGGAACGTTTTTTCTGCCTTGTTGCCCAATCAACATTTCTGCAATAAGCATAGTAATGCCAATTGAGAGAGCAATACCTAAAAATAAAAGCACAAATGCACTACCACCGCTTGTGCCAGTAGCAGTTGGAAAACGCCAAATATGCCCAAGTCCAATGGAGCTACCAATAGCTGCAAGAATAAACCCTATTTTTCCAAAATCTTTTTGCATACTATTCCTTAAACAGATAAGAAGCTCACGTAAAAATTCTATAAGAATTAGTGAGCCTTAAAAATAAACCATAATTTTTCATAAGTCTTAATATTCTAACAAATTTTACATTTACTTTTAATTATTACTATTTTTAAAACGCAATTATGCCTTCAATATTCCCTATAAACACAATAGCATAATTTTATAGAATCTACATATCCTATTTTCTTAATCTCACAAGAGCTATGCTTTTCTAAGAAATCCATTATTTGCATCTCCTAATTATAAAAATATAACATGCACAACACAAAAACATAGATTGCATTCCATAATAGAAAATAGAGATAAAAAGCTTGTATCAGGTTGAGTACTCAACCCAAGTATAATTATGAAAGATACAATACTATAAGAAAGGATTCTAAAATAGAGAAGCAATAAAATAGAAGTAAAACGTAAGCATCACATATCCTAGAAAGATAAAGATAATGTGTATAGCTAAAATCTCAAAAACTTGATACAATAGAAAAATTACACCAATGATAAATATAAATCGATGAATCATGATTTTTCTAATATGATGTATCTGCAAAAAAACCTTTGGATAAAAATATACAGATTATAATCTAAAGAATAGATTCCATAATTACTAAAAATACCACGTGAAGAAATACCACGTCAAGGAGTATTGTATCAAAACCTATTTATCACAAACTCGATACAAACTATACAATAAAAATCTTTTCTTCCAGACTTTATAAAAAACATCTCATTCGCATCTCAGTAGAATCACAAGACTACAAGAATAGCCAATCTCTATACTACACAAAAAACTCCATACAATCCACCATTTAGTCTCTTATGCTAGTCAATTTTTCATGTTAGTTAGCACCTTTTTGTGTTAACAAATTCTTATTTGTAGCAATAGGAGAATTGATTCACACTACTGCATATATCGTATAATATTTGATGTAAGATATGTCTTGCAGTTTTATCCTTGTATTACAAGACTCAAATCATTGATACTAAAAGATCGATCTACTAAAACCCCAGTAATGCCCCACAATTGCTCTTGCTATATTGCTCATCTTAAGTTAAATGTAATACAGCCTATTAACAATAAATCTCATATTTAGCTTAAAAGCAAAATTGTCGATAAAAGACTACTATGTGATTCTATGACTGTCACAGTAAGAGTGCTTTCTGTATTCTCATTTATAGAGAATTTTATAATTTACAACACATCTCTCTATACTATAAGCACAATCTTTCATTGCTATTTCCACAATATAGTCCTCTTATTTTATACAAAGATACATATAAATCTTAAAAGAACTCATTACCATTCTACTCTCAAACTTATCCAATAATTTCTACCGGGCAAATGTCTCTGATAGGCATTAACATAGCTCATTTGAGTGCTATTGAATCGATAATCTAAAAAGTTTGTATTAAGTAAATTATTGATAGAAAATGTAAGAATATAATGTTTGAAAAATTTATAATTCAAGGCTAAATCAAGCAACACATAATCTCTATAAAATTCTCCTAATATCTCACGTGGATTCCCACCTCGATTTGAAGGGAGTGTAGGTGTCATAAAATTTCCCTGTAGACGTAAATACGCAAAGAAATTTTCATATTTATAATTGATTTTTGCCATGAGTTTATGCATAGGGATAGCATTTACGGGAAGTCCAGCATTCGCTCCCGATAACTGCTTAGTATAAGTAAAAGAATAAGCCGCATCAAAGCTCACTCCCCAAAATGGCTTTGTTTGCAAAGAAGCTTCTGCACCAGTTACCAAACTTCTATCGACATTTTCAAAATAATAACACACTGATGCTGATGTCGGACAAGTAAATCCACCGGGCAAACTTGCCCCTTGTGTAGCTGATAAGGTTTGAATCTGGTCTGTAAAATCAGTATAGAATCCTGTTAGATTGATATAGATTGGGTCAGTATCAAAAATGATGCTAAATTCATAATTCCATGATTTCTCCGCTTGCAGCCCATAATAACCATATTCATATTCATTTGTGGTAGAAATATTATAGAGTCCATTATAGCTTTCAGAAAGATTTGGTGTCAAAAATCCACCTGCTACCCCTGCCTTGAAAGTAAGCCACTTGGTAGGATTGTAATTGATAAAAAATCTAGGTGTGGGCATAGCACTATAGAGATTAGCATAATTATAACGCAAACCTAAAGTAGTAGAAAATTGGTCAGTGATAAAATATTGTGCTTCAGCAAAAGCGGCAAATTGATGTTGGTCTCTATTAAAGCTATCTGCTCTTACATAGAGTTGTTCATATAAATAATATAGCCCACCTGTGAAAGCTAAATCCCCCCATTCCCTAAAATCAAAGTCATTATTATACATAGAGCTTAAGACTATTGTATCATTTTGACGTAACGATGCCCAATTCAGCGGATTACCTAAGCCTATATCGCCCCCAAAAGTTTGTCCGCCATTTGTTTGCGGAATCCGCTGTGTTAAAGTGTACTGTGCATAGCTTTGCAATTTCCCCCAGCTGTATTCACCATCATGGCTTAAGCTTATATTTGCCTTATTAAAGCCATTGATAGAAGTTACAGAATTACCCGAAGTATTAAGAGAGGTGTTTCTAAGATGATAAAACTCCCCATCAAGATAGATATTATTTTGAGCATTTGGCGTGTAGCTTATCCTGCCACCTGCATTATAGTTATACCATGCACCGGGTGAATGTGTAGAGTAAGGATTACCATTTCGACTAGGAATTGGAGAGTAAAAATAGCTAGGCTGACTATATTTGCCTGAAGCTCGGAGATTCATAAAGAGTTTGTCTTTTATAACAGGGCTTGCCACATAAGCATTCGCTCCATAGTTATCACCCCAATTTTCCCTTTGCTCTTGTATGGTTGATTCCACCATGACACTTCCTGTAAATTTCTCGGGATTTTTCTTAGTAATAATATTGATAACTCCCCCTAGTGCATCTGCCCCATACACTACTGATGCTGGACCTCTGATAACCTCTATACGCTCAATCATAGAAAGAGGCGGCATAAAACTTGTATGTGCTCCATTAAAGCCATTTGCCTCAAAGCCACCATTAACATTTTGCCGCTTACCATCAATCAAGATGAGTGTATAGCTTGAACTTAACCCCCGCATATAGATTTGTGTCTGCCCTGTTTTTGTTGCCTCTGCATAGACACCGGGAACATCTTGAATAGCATCGCCTAAATCTTTAATTGGACGCGTAAGAATCTCTTCTTTAGGCACTACTGTAATAGAAGCAGGAGCATCTTTTTGGTCTTGTTTAAAGCCCGTGGCTGTCGTTACAATGGATTGTAATTTATAAGAGTTTGTACTACTAGAATTATTGCTAGAATCCGCAAAAGATTGTCCAGTAGCTTGAGTAGCTTGAGTAGTTTGAGTAGTTTGATTGTTGTTAGAGAACGAATTGGTTTTATCCCTATCGTCCTCTGCATGCACAAAAGAATGTGAAAGGGTGAGTAGATAAAAACTACAAATAAGAGCTATATTTATTTTATTACTTTTCATATAGTTTCCTTTCAAAATTAGATATTGTGCAATAATTATAATGTGAAAAAACTTAAATATATATTAATAATTGATATTATTATATAAAAATTAAAATAGAATATATATATTCTTATAATTATAATATTATGATAATAATACTATATCATTAAATTTGTATAAATGCTTAACCACAATACTCAAGAAGCGACATGACATAAGATATGTACTTTTTATTGTCAATTTTGGCAAGTCATGGTAACATCACTATTTTCACATACAAAATTGACAATCACACGCTCACTTTCCATAAAATAACAAATTGTAAGCCTTTGTCAATAAATACAAATATTGTAATTCATGACATGATAAATATATAATAAGCAGATATGCCATCAAAATGAATATGTATTATTCATTGCTTATCAAAATAAAGAGTATAAAGTCAGTATTTTGCCTCATTGCAGATAATTCTATTACGCTTTGTTGGATTGCATATTACCTTTATCTCCAAAACCTGTCATCTTACGGTTGTTATAAAAAAACAAATTTTTACAATTCCTTAATTTGTATCCACACAAATCCATAAATTTCTCAACAATGACTGCAAAATATAATATGATAGAATCGCAACTTCTACAAATCATAGAAGACCAAAATTGGAAATGACTAAAATTAACAAGGACTAAAATTAGATTCCATGTCAATAAACTTTACCTATATTTTACATAAAGAGTAAAAAGGTTTTACAAAATAGTTTTATAATCCCTCATATTTTATTATATGAGGAAACATGAAATTATTATTTTTACCTTTATTAATTTTTTTACTATTAGGCTGTGTGCAAGATAAAAAATCCAAGTTACGAAATGATGATAAATTGCTTATCTATACAACCTTTGAAAACGAACAAGTCTCGCAATATATTCAAGCATTTAATGCAGCTTACCCAAATATACAAACTGAAATTATCGTGGATTCCCATGGTGTGATTAGTGCAAAAATACTTGCAGAAAAAAATAATCCCAAAGCTGACATCATTTTTGGATTATCCGTATTTAATATGGAACAATTAAAAAGAGAGAATCTCCTCGCTCCACTCATAATTGAAAATTTATCTGATTTTCAAGAACTATTTAGAGATTCCAATAATCCGCCCTATTATGTCGGACTGTCTGGTGTGGAGAGTGCAATCATTGTTAATGAAAAAGAGTTGAAGAAACAATCATTACCTATTCCAAAATCTTACAAAGACTTAACAAATCCTATTTATAAGGGTCTTATCACGATGTCAAATCCCACAAGCTCTGGTACTGGATTTTTGAGTGTAGCAGGTTTTATCACATTATTTGGAGAAAATGAAGCATGGGAATATATGAAAGCACTGAATCAAAACATTGCACTTTATACCCATTCTGGCTCAAAACCTGCACGCATGGCATTAAGCGGGGAATATCCTATTGGAATTTCTTTAGGCTATCGTGGACATAAAATGTTAGTTGCTAATCAACCTATTACCATGATTTTTGCAGATGAAGGGTATGGCTGGGATTTAGAATGCCTAGCCCTTATCCAAAAAGATTCTATCAAACCAAATGCCCAAACATTTATAAAATGGGCAAGTAGCGATGAAGCTATGAAACTGTATGCAGAGAATAATGCCCTTACAGGCATTAAACAAAATACAACGCCGCTAGGTTATCTTAGTAATCCGTATGAGAATCTACTTGCCGTTGATTTTGTAGATTTTTCTAAACAAAGAGACAGAATCCTAAAAACTTGGAATACAAACTTTGATATAAAAAGTGAGACAAAATAATGCCTCTATTAGAAATCCGCAATCTTTATAAAAGCTTTGAAGAATACGAAGTTTTGAAGGATATTAATTTAAGCATTAAAAAGGGGGAATTTATTTCATTGCTAGGTTTTAGCGGTTGTGGTAAAAGCACACTTTTGCGACTTATCGCGGGACTAGAGATGGCAAGTAGCGGTGCAATATTTTATAAACAGCAAGACATCACCAAAACAAAGGCATCTAAACGTAAATTTGGTATGGTCTTTCAATCCTATGCTCTTTTCCCACACATGAATGCCTATAATAATCTTGCATTCCCGCTAAAAGAACAAGGTTATTCAAAGAAAAAAATCAAGCAAATTGTAAGCGAGAGTTTTGAGCTAGTAGGATTAGTGGGTAATGAAAAAAAATTTCCAAGAGAATTAAGTGGTGGACAGCAGCAAAGAGTGGCAATAGCACGTGCATTAGCATTAAAACCAAAGATTCTCTTGCTTGATGAACCATTAAGTGCCTTGGATAAAAAAGTACGCCAAAAGTTACGCAATGACATTAAAGCTATACACAAAGAGTTAGGTATCACAAGCATTATGGTAACGCATGACCAAGAGGAAGCAATTAGTATGTCTGATAGAATCGCTATCATGAATGAAGGCAGAATCATACAAGTTGATACACCACAAGAGATTTATAGTAATCCAAAAGATTTTTTTAGTGCAAATTTCATTGGCGACATCAATACCTTTTATATGCAAGATTCCATAGCATTGATACGACCCGAACACATTACATTGCAAAAAGATAAAGGTGTCAATAAGTCAATAGTAAAAAATATTGAGTTTTTAGGAAGCTTTTTTAGAATCACACTAGATTCCATTGACAAACATCATGCAGATAGCATTATCTGCAATATATCGCCAAAAGATTTCAGTGAGTTAGCTTTGAGTATTGGCGATGAGGCATACTATCATGCCCATGAAGAATATATGCTATATTTTAAGGATATGCAATGACTGCCTTTAGAACAAAGCCCAATAGTTTGAGCTTACAAGCACTCAATATACATTCATTTCTTTTTATTTTTTGCATTGTGATTGTAGGCATTTTTTTAGTCATTCCACTTCTTTTTCTTTTATTCTATGCTTTTTTAGATAATAATGGGAATTTTGTGGGATTACAAAATTTTAGATTCTATCTTAGTCAAGAGTCTCTGTCTGCTTCATTGAAAAATACCATTTTTGTGTCCATTACCTCTACATGCTGTGGTGTAGGTTTTGCCCTAATCTTTGCTTATGCTATTCTACGAACAAATATTCCATATAAAAAGATTCTCTATTATATCGCTAGTTTTCCATTATTTGTGCCAAATCTTATGTATGGATTGGGACTTGTGTATCTCTTTGGTAATAAGGGGATACTAACAACTTTATTTGGTTTGGAAGACTTCTCTATCTATGGCTTTCTTGGAATCATAATAGCACAAAGTATTTATGTCTTTCCTCAAAGCTTTTTAATCCTCTATTTAGGGCTAAAATCAAGTGATTATAGACTGTATGAACAAGCAAAAATAATGGGAATCTCACCCTTTAAAAGTTTTTTACACATTACATTACCTAGCATTAAATTACCGCTAATAAGTGCTATTCTTGTTTCTTTTATTCTTTGTTTTACTGATTTTGGGACACCCATTATTATTGGTGGTGGGTACAGCGTACTATCCATAGAGATTTATAAACAAATCATAGGTGCACAAAATCTTAGTATGGGTGCTACTCTAAGTCTTCTTATGTTTATTCCCTCCCTGATTGCCTTTGTGATTCTAAAAAAGGTAGAAAAACGTACGCAAAGCATAAGCACAAAAGCTACACATTATAGAATAGATTCTAATCCTTTAAGGGATAGCATCTTTTTTATTTTAGCAAGCATTCCAATTTTGATTATTATTGGGGTAATGTTTGCAGTTTTTCTAGCCTCCATTATTACACTCTATCCACACGATTTAAGCTTGACTCTTCGACATTTTCTGATTAAATCAAGCCTTGATGGCATAGAAACATTGAGTAATTCTCTTATTATTTCTTTACTCTCTGCCATTTTTGGCACTGCCTTTACATTTTTCTTTGCCTACCTCTATCATGTTAATAAAAATGCTATCTTGCGTAATATCGCAAATTTTTTAGTTTTACTCCCTGCTGCATTGCCCGGGCTTGTGCTTGGAATCTCCTATATTCTCTTTTTTAATCAGCCAGATTTCAAGTTAGCAGAAAATGTATATGTAGTAAATGCTTTTTATTGGTTATATGGGACATTGTGGATTCTTGTTGCTTGTAATATCACACATTTTTTCTCTGTCCCATCACTAAGTTTTAGAAATGCACTATGCAAGGTTGATTGTGAATTAGAATCTGTATCGCATACTATGGGGATAAGCAGGTGGAGTATGTTCAAACATGTCTATATTCCACTTTGTTTGCCTACAATATTAGAAAATTTTATGTATTTTTTCTTAAACTCTATGGTAAGCATTTCAGCAGTTATTTTTATTTATAGTGCCTCTAATAAAATGGCGGCAATTACTATTGTGCATTTAGATGAAAAAGGTTATATAGAAGAAGCTGCCGCTCTTGCCATTTTGATTCTATGTATCAACTTGGGCGTTAAGCTACTATATGACTTTGGAATTAAAAAGTATAGTAAGGAGAAATCATGAAAACACGAGCAGTTATTTTTGATTGGGCTGGGACGACCATTGATTATGGTTGTTTTTCACCTCTTGGAGCTTTTGTTCATGCTTTTAAAGAGTTTGGATTGACACTTAGCATTGCAGAAGCAAGAGAGCCTATGGGAATGCTAAAAATAGAGCATATACGAGCATTATTCAATATGCCTACCATAAAAAAGCAGTTTCTTGCTCTCTATAAAAGAGAAGCAAATGAAAACGACATAAAAGCACTCTATGAATCATTTGAAAAAAGCATATTTGCCACATTGCCAGACTATACTGCATTGCTCCCCTTTGTATCCCAATCGGTACGTTTATTAAGAGATATGGGAATCAAAATAGGCTCAACTACGGGATATACAAAAGCCATGATGGATACTATTATCCCGCTTGCTAGTGCAAATGGCTATACACCTGATTGCTGTATCGCCTCTGATGAATTAGGCTATGGACGACCTTATCCTTATATGATATATGAATGTGCAAGACGTTTGAATGTGTATCCGCAAGAATGTATTGTCAAAATAGGCGATACCGCCATTGATATGCAAGAGGGCAGAAATGCAGGTTGCAAGGTCATTGGTGTGGTGCTTGGAAGCTCTACACTTGGACTAAGCATAGAAGAGGTGCAAACAATGCCAAAAGATGAACTAGAAAATCGCAAGAATCAAGCCAAGGTGAAACTGTATGAAGCAGGTGCACACCTAGTTATTGATGATTTAAGTAGTTTAGAAACTGCTTTGCAAATAATAGAAACATTACAATAGGAGACAACTATGCAAGACTTCTCTTTCATTCCAAACAATGAATATATACTTTTAACCCCGGGACCACTCTCTACAAGTAAACGTGTACGTGCAGCCATGCTCAAAGACTTATGCACTTGGGATAAAGATTATAACTTTATCGTGCAAGACATTCGACAAAGACTGCTTTCTATATCGAATCTATCGCAAGATTATACAACTATTCTTATGCAAGGTAGCGGCAGTTTCGCTGTTGAGAGTGTCATCACAACGGCACTTGGTAATGGCTATAAATTGTTGATTTTAATCAATGGTGAATACGGAAGAAGAATAGAGCAAATTGCAAAAATCTCGGGAATCCCACATATCTCTAAGAGTGTAGAAGAATGTGAAATCATTACCCCGCAGCTCATAAGAGAAGCTTTACGAGATAACACAATCACACATGTGGTATTGGTGCATTGTGAGACAACAACAGGGATTCTCAATCCTTTGGAATCGTTATGTAAAGAGATAAAGCAACATAATAAGATTCTCATTATTGATGCAATGAGCTCTTTTGGAGGTATCCCTATAGAGATAGAGAATCTTGGTATTGATTTTCTCATTTCATCGGCGAATAAATGTATCCAAGGTGCCCCGGGCTTTGGCTTTATCATCGCGAAAAAAGAGAGAATGGAGCAGCTGAAAGGAAATGCAAAATCTTTAAGTTTAGATATGTATGCACAATGGGAATGTATGGAAAATCATGCAGGTAAGTGGCGTTTTACATCGCCTACACATGTAGTTATGGCTTTTAGAGAAGCATTACTTGAGCTTGAAAGCGAAGGTGGTATAGAAATAAGACATAAGCGTTACGCACAAATGCAGAAAGTTTTAAGTGAGAGAATGGAAGACATAGGGTATCAATGCTATATTGATAAAAAATACCATTCGCCAATCATTACGACTTTTTGCTATCCAGATTCCAATTTTTTTAGTTTTCATGATATGTATGAATACTTGAAATGCAGGCATTTTGTGATTTATCCGGGTAAGCTAAGCCAAGCAGATACTTTTAGAATCGGAAACATAGGTGACATCTATTTAAGCGATATAGAAAGATTGCTTGGATTAATCCAAGCATATAATCAAGGAGTACAAGTGCAATCAAAAAGTTAGAAATGCAAATTTATGCCACTATTTTTACATCAATTATCCCTAAATTCAATCAAAAGTAAATTGTAGGAATGATTGACTCACAAAATCACATATTTTCCTACAAGAATCTTTTCATCTATCTTAATAACAGCCAATCTCTCGTTCAAAGAAATACTTTGTTTGTAGCTTTGATTCCCATAATAACCACCTTTTCTCTCATTTGCTCTAGTAATGCAAAAAAGCCTGTGTGCGTAAGGCTGCTCCTTCACTATTGAGATGATAAGATGTATCAAAGAAATACTTACGCACAAAATGAAAATCTCTAAAATCTCCATAAATTTCGATATTGTGAGTTTTGAGTTGGGCTTTAAGATTTTGTATTTTTTCAAAAGTTTTTGAATCATTGAGACTAAAGCCTAGATTCTCTAGGGTAACAGGATAGGTTAGAAATACTTTGATATTCTTAGATTTAGCAAATTCTACTAAGCGATTGTATTCAGAGAGAAAAAAGGGAGAAAGCTTGAGATTAACTGCTAGGTAATCAAAGTTTTTAGAATAATGTGTGCCAGTATGTCCGCAAAAATCTCCATATTTGTTTAGAGATTTGTAATCATAGCCTCCATAGCCTTTAGATTCTAAAAATTCCCTCTTTGCTTCAAAATTAAAAGGAAGTTGTGAATCTAAGATATTTTGTAAATTGAAATGAGTTTGTGATATAAAAGAAGTATGAGAATCTGTAGATTCTGTGTTTATTTGAGAATTGAAATGACTTTGAGAATCTGTATTCTTAGATTCTACAGATTGTATAGTATTGTGAGAATTGAAATGAGTTTTAGAATCTGTAGATTCCACATTATTGTGAGAATTGAAAGATTCTGCATTATTTTCAATATCTAAAGAATCTTGAGATTCTAAAAGAGTTTGAGAATCTAAATGACTTTGTGATATAAAAGAAGTATGTGAATCTGTAGATTCTGTGTTTATTTGAGATTCTAAAACATTCTTATATTCTCTTTGTTTAGATTCGCTTCCTATTGATTCATTACTTTTGGATTCATTACTTTTGATTGATTCACTTTGCTTAGAATCTTTTTGTGTAGATTCTTTTTTGATTGATTTGCTTTGTGTAGATTCTTCAGTCGCTCTTGCTCCTTCAGAATGACGAGATACATTGTATTGTGTGTTTTGAGATTCTAAAGATTGCTTGATTGTTTGAGAAACATAGGATTCTGTGTTTGTTTGAGATTCTTTATGAGTTTGAGAATCTGTAGTAAGCGATTCTAAGATAGTTTGAGAATCTGTAGATTCCACATTATTGTGAGAATTGAAAGATTCTGTATTATTTTCAATATCCAAAGAATCTTGAGATTCTAAAACATTCTGAGATTCCATGTTTGTCTGTGAAACTCTTTATGTTACTTCTTCTTTCTCTTTGGAATCTGTATGCACTGATTCTCTTGTCTCTTTTAGAATCTCTTAAAGATTCTAAAAGAGTTTGAGAGTCTTTAAGTGTAGATTCTACAGATTGTGATTCTAAAATACTTTGTGAATCTGTAGATTCTGCATTATTGTGAGAATCTTTTTGTGTAGATTCTAAAGGTTCTTTCTTTGCTTCAGGGTTAAAAACATTGTGTGGATTGACAAGAGTTTGAGAGTTTAAAATCTTGATAGAATACGACAAAGTTTCTAGATTCTGCATTTGGATATTTCAGCTAACACCTCAAACTAGAATCGAAAATCTAGTCATAGGAAATCTAGAATCAAAAACAATCTTAAATACCTCGCAAATAACCATATAACCGAAATCTCACTTTTTAAGCCTCAAATTCATCGTGCAACAATGCACGTTTTCCAATCTCATTAAATAATCACCTTACATTGTGTTATAATTATAATCTCTGCAATAAATTTGATGTGAGGAGCAATATGCACAATACGGATTTGATTTCTTTTAGCATTATTGTATTATTAATCGTGATTGCACCGTATATCAGTCGTTTTACTCGTATTCCCATAGCAGTCGTGGAGATTCTTATTGGAACTATTGCTTGTTATTTTGGACTCTTTAAAAGTTCAGAAACAATAAAAACTGTCGCACATATAAGTTTCTTATATCTTATGTTTTTAGCTGGTATGGAAGTAGATTTACGTGGATTTAGTAAACTTGGAAAAGTATTTTACAAAAAAGCTATTATATACTTCATAACATTATATCTTCTAGCTTTTTTAATTGTTGTAGTATGCAATCTTGAATGGATTTATGTAGCAATTTTTCCTGTTATGAGTTTAGGAATGATTATGACCTTAATACGAGATTATGGGAAAAATAAAAAATGGCTAGATATTGCCTTAAAGATAGGGATTGTAGGAGAATTAGTTAGCATTACTGCTCTTGTTACGGTGCAAAATGCTTATTCACAAGTTGAATCCATAGGACATTCATGGGCTTTTTATAAGGCATTTATCGTACTTAGCATTTTTGTGTTAACTTTTATCGTACTTTTTCGTATTGGAAAAATCGTCTTTTGGTGGAAACCAACATTAAAACTTTGGTTTATGCCAACAAATGATGACAACAATCAAGACATTCGCTTTAGCTTTATGCTCTTTTTTGTGCTTATTGGAATCACAAATCTCATAGGTATAGAAGATGTCTTAGGGGCTTTTTTGGCTGGTATGGTTGTAGCGACCTTTTTTGCCTATAAGCATGATATGGTACATAAGCTTAATGATGTCGGATTTGGATTTTTTGTCCCACTATTTTTTATATATGTTGGTTCAACATTAAAAATAGAGGAAATTTTACAGGATTACCGTATAGTTATAAATGGAATCTCTATTGCTTTTGGCATGCTATTTGTGCGTCTTATCGCCGCAAATGTCGCTTTTGGGTCATATTTTAAAAGCATAAAAAATACAACATTATTTGCCCTAAGTGATTGTATGCCGCTAACATTTTTAGTCGCTGTGGCAACTCTTGGATTAGGACTTAATGCCATAAACCAATCTCAATACTACTCTTTAATCATTGCAGCTTCTTTTGAAGGTGTGTTTTTTACAATTTTTATCAAAATTATCGTCTATACTATAAAACCTACACGAAAAAAATAAACATAATCTTAAGAAAATGATGAATCAATATAATTGTTTCAATCCTCGTAGTCTTTAGTATTTTCAAGTATTTCTTTTCTCTCTATTCTATTTCATTTTGGTTTTAGTATCTCTATGAGTCGTGTAGAAATAATTATGCAATAATAGCCTAGTTTATCACGCCTTTTTGTCTTGTAGCTTCTATCTTTCCATATCAACATTTTAATTTTATTTATCATTATTATTAATTTTTGGGAATCTGTAATGTGAATTGCACTATTTCTTGTAAAATCTATGGCTTTAGATTCTAATTTTCTATTAATTGCCTAGTATCTCATAAGCACATACTTTTCTTGTATTCATTATTAGGATATTTATGACTTTCTATCATATTTTACAAAGCTCATGATAGCTACATGTTACTATAATTACATATTCTTTACTAAAACATAGATACATTCATCTTTGATATTTTGTGAGATTTACTCTATATTTCATAGATTACGATTGTGCAATATTTTGTATTTTCTTAATGATATGTGTCGTGCTTCTTTCCTCAATAAAATCAATTAATTCTACAGACTTAGCATATTTTGCCCCAACCACCTCTTTATTAGCATAATCTGCACCTTTTACCAATACAGACGGACGTATCTTAGCAATCAAATTCTCTGGTGTATCAGTATCAAAAATAATCACATAACTCACACATGCTAATCCTGCTAAGACCATAGCTCTATCATGTTGTGCATTAATAGGGCGACTATTCCCCTTTAATCGCCTCACAGATTCATCACTATTCAATCCAACAATTAAGACATCGCCTAACTTTCTTGCTTTCTCAAGATAACTTACATGTCCATAATGCAAAATATCAAAACAACCATTAGTAAAAACTACTTTTTTATGTTGCAAAATATCCTCAATATCACTTAAATGTGCAATAATTTTTGACTTGGCATCTTTAATGACACGGCGAGGTGCAAGGAAATCTTGGATTTCACCTAGACTTGCGGTAGCACTACCAAGTTTCCCTATTACGACTGCTGCTGCGGCATTTGCAAACGTGGTAGCTTGGCTAAGATTAGCACCTTGTGCTAACTGTAGGGCTAAAGCAGCGATTACTGTATCCCCAGCTCCACTTACATCATAAACTTCCCTTGCAATTGTTGGCTTCTTATGTAACACTTCATTACTATCCAAATACCCTATTCCATCTTCACTTAAAGTAATAAGAGGATAGGACACATGACAAAGAGTACGTAATTCTTTAAGACAATCAGATAATGTTATATCATCGCAAATCGTTATACCTGTAGCTTCCATAGCCTCCTTTTTATTAGGCGTAAGCAAAGTCGCATTTTTATATTTTGCGTAATTTGTGCCTTTAGGATCACATAAGACGGGTATAGCAAAGCTATTAGCTAATTTAATGAGCTTTTGTGTAAAACTATCACTCAACACACCTTTCAAATAATCACTTAGAATCATGCAATCATATTGGACAATAGTACTTTGTATGCTTTCAAACATTTCCTCATATATATTGGGTTCAAGATTATGTGTGGCTTCTTTATCAATGCGTAACATCTGATGTTTAACAGACATAACGCGTGTTTTTATGGTTGTCGGGCGATTTGATTTATAACAATGTGCTTGAATACCCTTATTTATCAAACAATCACGCAATAATAAACCTTCTGCATCATTACCAATAGCCCCATAAATACTCACTTGAGAATCCATTGCAATCAAATTGTTTGCCACATTACATGCTCCACCAAGGCTAAAATCCTCCTTTTCAATCCTTACAACTGGCACTGGAGCTTCTGGTGAAAGCTTATTGGCACTTCCCCAAATATATTTATCAAGCATCAAATCGCCAATGATAATAATATGAGTGGCTTTATGTTGTTGTATTACCATATCTTTTTTCCTTGCATGATATCTTCATAAATAGTTTGAATATGTGGAACATAATCTTTTATTCCATCTTCAAGAGTATAACGTGGTGTATAATTTGGTAAAAAATTATGAGAATCAGCTAAGGTATGATTCTGAAAAAAAGGATATGGGTTTTTGATATATTCTATATTGCACTCTATTTGCAATTCCTTTTTTAGAATCTCCACAATATCATTATAACTCCTTGATATACCAAATCCCACATTATAAATCGCGCCATGTTGTAACCATTCTTGCATAATTGTTTCTGCTTTTTCTTTAAAGGTATTTCCAAATATTGTTTTTATATTCATTTCTTGTAATGGTGGTTCTTTTGGCATACTCACATCATTAAAAGTTTTGTGGATTCGCTGCCATTCTAATGTTTGCTTTGCACTATCACGTAATCCATACACTAATTCAATGATTTCTAAAGCTTTCATATTAGCTGCTATGACGTCTTCTATATATACAAAATCTCGTTGCTGTTCTCCAAACTCAAAAAGTTTTACAACTTTATTTTGCAAAGCTTGTAATGCAAGCTGCAAAATCATAGAAGAAGTTTTGTGTTTGTAAAACTCATTCCTTCCATAAACATTAAAATAACGCAATCCAATAATAGCCACCCCTCTTTTTTGCAAAAGTTCCTGAAAACGCACATTTTCTCTATCCATACAAAGCTTTGAATATCCATAAATATTTTCTGGAATCTCATTTATTCCGACACTATTTGGTGCTTTGGTATTACCATATACTGCTGCTGAACTAGCATAAATAATATGAGAATTATGCTGTAAAGCAAGCTTTATAAGATTCTTAAATGCTTGCAAGTTAACATGTAAAATATGCTTCATATCCATACATGTTGTGTCCGACACTGCTGCTTGATGAAAAATATAATCAATCTTACTGTTATTTTTATAGACATACCGTATATCTTGAAGACTCGCAATATCCAATGGTAAAACCTCAACATTTGGATATAAAACTAAATTTTTAAAATGCCCCAAAGTCTTTGGATTCCCGTTAGAAAATTGCAATTCATCACGAAAATAATCAAGTGCTAGAATCTTGCATTTCGGGTGATTTTGTGCAAAATATGCCACCAAATTACTTCCAATAAATCCTGCGGCCCCTGTAATCATTATCGTTTTGGAAGAAAGATTAAGGCTATCATATCGCTTTAATGTGTCATTTTTTGATGATTCTTGTTGAACAGTATCTAATTGTGCCATGACATTACCTTATAGTTTTTTTGCTTATCATTGTATCATATTTTATTGTAAATTGCTTTACGATTCTAAAGTGTTGTATATCTAATCATAGCCTATTGCCTATGTTGATTTCAGCATTGCTACTAATGCCATGTAAGAGTCTTAAAATGCATTTTTTTATAACGTCCAAATTGACCAATCACATGTATATGTATACGAGAAAGCTTTGCAATTTTCTGTAACATAGTAAGATATTTTGGTGAGAAACTAAAAAGCAATTCATATTCTTCTCCACTTTGATATATTTCTTTTTGTATCGGTCTGAATGCTTTAAACTGCAAAGAATTGAGGGACTCCAAACGTCGAATCTCATTTGCCAATCCATCACTTATATCCATGCAAGCATGAATAGCTTTTTTAGCTTTTACCATAAAATTACATCGTAACACAGGATTCATAAAGCGTATATGTCTATTGCGAGATTCTATCGCATGAGCTGGGATTTTATTGATTGTAGCACCATATCGCAAAAGATTTCTTAATGTTTTAAGACTGCTACCAATATTTGTCTTCCTACTGCTTGTATAAGCTAAAAAATCTCCACATTGCACACTTTTCCTAGATAGGTATTGACTGCATAATTTACCAATTAAAGTAATATGGAATCCCAATGCATCTCCCTTTGTCGTATCACCACCAATAACAAAAATTCCATACTGTTTACATACTGATTGTATGCCTTGCACTATTTCTAAAATAGATGTTTTTTGTAAATTATGGGGCAATGTAATTGCTAAAAGAGCATAGAGAGGTAAAGCACCAGAGCCAATAATATCAGAGATATTAACAAGAAAGGCTTTTCGTGCGAGACTTTCATAACTTAGCCACTGATTTGGCATAACATATCGCCATAATTGTGTAGTGTGGTTATGGTATTCATAATGTTGCATAACGCTTGAAAGATTGGGTATCTGTTTATGAATGCAATATCGTGATGAAGCATGCGATGAAATCGGTTTGCATGTTATTTGATGATATGGCATTTGTAAAGAATCGTGTATGCAACGAAAATGTATATTCTCCACAAAACTATCCATTGCAATAACATAACGATTCTGTTTATTATTTGCATGAATTGCTTTTGAACTCAAAAGTCCCGCGAGCAAATAACAATCATCATCTAGTGTTTTTGTAATACCGCTTTGCATAAGAGAATGCAAAAAAAAATTTTCCATATCCATACATGCCTCCTTAACAAAGCATATTTTACATGATTTTTTATAAAAAATCATGTTATAATTCTGTAAAAATGCAACTTTAGAGAACTTAGATGTCTAACGCCTATCACAAAGAATATCCGCATAATGACTCCACATCCACTACAACACATGATAATACCAATATTCAAGAAGAAATTGCTGTATCGCAAAACTCTCATTATACAAAAGATCCGCACACCACGTCTCAAAGCGATACACACAAACAGACGACACCATCTCATACAAAACATCTTGCAAATCCAGTGCATTTGATATTAGAAAACCCAAATCACGATGATGAAAAAAGCGATGACATTCCAAGTGATATAGCACATGAAATCATCATGCCTCTCACAACACACACAGATGATAAAGAAGTATCAATACCTCATTCACAAGAATTTGAATCTCCATCATCACCTATTACCACGCAAGATACACATAATCCAGATAAGGTGTCTCAAGAAGACAAACAAATAGATTCAGATAATACACAATTGCAAACACCCAATCCACAAGCTAATCAAGTCGCCACACCAGACAATCCAATAGACACCACAATAACGCAATATGATGACACACAGACCACACAAAAACACAAACCACAATATACTTCTGTCCTCCATGCTGACCAATTAGACCTACATGATGCACCAAATTCAGAATCGCAACAAGACACATCGCTTCCAAATAATGCCATTAATGACATATTCATTCAAGACATTGTATATAATAAACAAACAAGCAAAAATAAGAAAAAGATTAAAAAAGTAAAAAAATATAAGCAAAATTGGAACTACATTCTGTATTCAAAAAGACTTTTTGCTGGCATCGTTATTATTGCAAGTTTTATTGGACTATACGGAGGATATTTACTATTTGGCACCACATCTTTTGAAGTATTATGGCAACTTCATCAAGCAAAAAATGTGATGATAAAAGAAATAGAAGAAAGTCGTATAGAAAATGCACAACTACAAAAAAAAGTTTTAGAATTACAATCTCTAGAGCCAAAATAATATCAAAAATACTTATCATATTAAAAATAATTACAATCTTGATTCTAAAAATAGTTGCTATATTACACATAGATAGCAATATTACAGACATTGACTATTAGCTTAATAAACCAAATTATTAACATTCCATTACCATAACACTCTAAATAATCTCACAAAGTTATATCGCAATCACAAAAGAAAGGGTATGGTTATGATACAGGATTAATGATACGGAGCAACACAATGGGCTTTTTACAATATCAGTATGCTATTTTATGCCATATTCATATTTTGTAAAACATCTTACCTCAATGTTATTCAACGCAATCTAAGTTTTGCCATCACATTCTCAATATGTAGGAAATATATCTGAAAATAATGCTAGAATAACGGAGCTACCCCAATATAAATATTTGAGATAACTAACACAAACCATTGTTTTATTACATAAAAATATATTGGATAAATAGTGAATCCAAAGCATGTGCTTACTCTACAATATTACATTTGATTTTTGCATATTTTTCTCAATTTATACATCTTTCTTACAAATCGTAGCCTACACCGTAAAGACATGGAAGCCCACCCGTTATTAACATGAATATTGAACATAATCTCTCCTAATTTATAGAAAAATCCTTTACTCCATTATGATGCTTTATAGTCTGGATATGATTCTAATGGTTGAATAGTATAACATAGGGATTTGTTTTTAGGATTTCTTGATATATCTTGATTTCTTTATTATTTTTCTATTATTTATTGGGTGTTTGTGATTGTGTATTATCTGAATCTATTTGTTTGTTTTCTTGATATGCCTTATCTGGATTATGTGTATCTTACTTGGTAATAGCACATAACACATAAAGCTTTTAGAAAGTCGGAGAAAGATTGTGAATTTTCATAAAATACTTGACCTAATTGCTAAGGTAATTCGCATAGAATCTTGATATAGTCAGATCATGGGAGATAAGTATCGTTTTTTCTTAGCTGTTGTTCCTATAGCTATTGTTTGTTCTGCATAACAAATTGCTGTATATCATAATTTTTTGTTGAATTTTGCGTTGATAGAGATTCAATAAAAAATCAAAGTTATTTGTTATAGTGTAAAGATAATTTTAGTCTGATATACTAGAATCATAAAGCTCTAAATCTTTATATAATCACCATGTTTGCTAGTATTGACATATATGAAATTTCTTGTGATATTGGGCTGATTTGCAACTATCTCAAAATACTTGTTACGAGTCTCAAATTTCTCTATAAAATTCATAATAATATTGTTTTCATGGCATACGAATTGATATTGTGGGATAGAATGCAATCAAGATAAAATAGTGTTTTTAAAATCCTCATGTTGTAATTCCACGACAAAATCTCTAAAAGTTTTATAACAAGAAAGATTAAATTTGTCCATTATCCATCTACTAAACTACCACTCTTTTTTCAATAATGGTATGCTGCTACCATTCTATCAAATGGATTTTTTACAAATACAAAAGAAAAATAACATTCACATTTCTCTTTATCTATTTACCTACAATCATTCGCAGTTTTATGTCCAATCAGCCATTGCTTGTCTCTGTCGCTTTAGAAATACGAATAAAAATATAACCATATTTATTATGAAAATCTTGATTCAAGATTTTCATAATCCTTTCTTAGTCTTATATTGCACCACAACATTTAGACATTATTATGAAGTTTATAAATATATGATTCCATTTTTGATTTTACCAATCACCATACAATTATGAATCATTTTATGGTAGGTTGTATGTTGCATACATATTTTCTCTTTTGCAAATATGCTAGAATAGATTCTCTATTCTCTTCTAATGATACATCTCCTAGCAAATGAATCTCTGGATTATGTGGTCTCTCATACGGGCTAGAGATTCCGCTAAAGTTCTCTATCTCGCCATTTCTTGCCCTCTTATATAGCCCCTTTGGGTCTCGTCTTTCACAAATCTCTAGTGGTGTATCCACAAAAATCTCTATAAACTCACCCTTCTCTACCAAACTTCTAGCTAATGTTCTATCGCTTACAAATGGTGAAATAAACGCACTTATCACAATAAGTCCCGAATCTACAAAGAGTTTGCACACTTCGCCAATGCGTCGTATATTTTCTACTCTAGAGCCTTCATCAAAGCCCAAATCCCTATTCAGCCCCATACGCACATTATCACCATCAAGCAAATACGTGTGATACCCTAAGTCAAAAAGTCTTTTTTCTACTGCATTTGCCAAAGTTGATTTGCCACTACCACTAAGCCCCGTGAACCACAGTGCACAAGGATTTTGATTCTTTATAGCTGCCCTTTGGGGTTTTGTGATACTCGTATTATGCCAAGTGAGATTTGTCATTGTATTCCTTTGTTATAACTAATATTATGTAGAATCTAGCAACCCTCCCACATTCTATCAAGATTCTTAGAATCTAAAGACAACCAAGAATTTAAAAGCAGAGAATCACAAAGAAAATTTTTACAACGGATGCTAAATCCCAAAGATTATTACGATATGTGAGGTAAGAATGCTTAATCCGCCATATTTCACCCAACTCAATATAACGAAAAAAGAGGTATGCGTTCGTCATG